>CAYUJS010000005.1:0-68600 GCA_964445105.1 uncultured bacterium
ATGGGTGGATTTCCTCTGGCGACGAACAGATCTCCAAGGCCTTTAAGGCGATTGCGCAGATCTTGTCAGACCGAGCAGATCAGCTGTTAACACGTATGGATATCCTCGACATCGTTAACTGGTTAGGCACGATTCTCTCCAGTCGCCGATCGGCACAGATTGGACTTTTTGAGTTCGGTCAGCCCGAGTGGGAAGAGTTTGCTACCGCGAAGAAAGAGTGGTGGCTACATAATAACGCGCACCGTCAGCAGTCTAACAACAGCTTATTGTTCCGTCACACGCCCAGCAAAGAGGAATTGGAAAAACTATTTCAGTTGATGTTGGATTCTGGCGGTTCCGAGCCAGGCTTCATCAATGCCACTGAATCTGAGCGCCGCGCGCCCTGGTTTAAAGGTGTTAATCCCTGTGCTGAGATTCTCTTGGGAAATAAGTGCTTTTGTAACCTGACTGAAGTCAACGTGCTGGCGTACAAGGGCGACAAGATCGGTTTGGAGCGGGCGCTATACCTTGCGGGTAGAATGAACTATCGGCAGACTATGGTTAATCTACGCGACGAAATTTTGCAGGAGGCTTGGCATCTAAACAATGAGTTCTTACATTTGTGTGGGGTAGGCTTAACTGGCTTAGCGGCACGGCCTGATCTCTCCTCTTATGATCTGAAGCGTATGCGCAACATCACCGTTAGCGCGGCGTATAGTATGGCCAATGAGCTCAATTCTCCTCTCCCTAAAAACGTCACTTGCATCAAGCCAAGCGGCACAATCAGCAAAATCATGGGTACGGCAGATTGGGGTGAGGTGCCCGAAGGGGTTCACTTGCCGCTCGGCAAGTATATCTTCAATAACATTTGCTATTCGAAGCATGATCCACTGGTGGGCCGCTTCCTGGATGCCAACTATAGTGTTATCGAGAAGCCCTACGAGCCTGAGTCCGTACTTGTGAAATTTCCTGTCAAATACGATAACGTGCCCTTCACCCGTAAGACAATCACGCGTAAAGATGGTAAAATCGAAGAGGTCGAGATCAACCTTGAATCTGCAATTACTCAGCTGGATCGCTACAAGATGATGATGGATACCTGGTGCGAGCAAAACGTATCGGTGACCATCTCGTATGATCCCTCAGAGGTGCCTGGTATTGTCGATTGGTTCGTTGAAAATTGGGATTCTTATGTAGGTGTTTCGTTCTTGTTTCGCAACGATCCGACTAAAAAAGCTGAGGATCTCGGTTACCCCTATCTTGTCCAAGAAGTGGTGACCAAGGAAGAATGGGATGCCTACGCCTCGAGATTGCTGGACATCCGCTACGATGGAATCGAAGTGGAAGATGAACTCTACGAAGAGTCTTGCGCGACCGGCGCATGTCCTATCAGATAACTGACAGGCTCTATTTATGTAAGTGAGTGCCCAGGTAATGCGTGTGAACGCATTACCTGGGTTTTTTATGGCTAGCCTAGCGCTACCTCTAACTGCTCATAATAGCGCAGCTGATCTCGGTGGTGAGCAGCGTCTTCAAAGCGCATTTCTTTGGCAGCGGTTTTCATACCATTGGCACACTCGGCAATTTTCTTTCTGATTTCGTCAGGCGTAAGGTACTCGCGCTTTGTTTCGGCCACTTTGCGGCCGCGGCCTGTGCCTTCGGCGTGGGTTGGTTCTTCTTCAAACTCTTGGATCAGCGGCGAGATCTCTCTCGAGACGGTTGTGGGCGTGATACCATATTTTTCGTTATGGGCTCTTTGTTGAGTACGGCGACGCTCTGTGGTGGCGATGGTATTGCGGATAGCCTCTGTCATTTTGTCTGCGTACATGATAACGCGCCCTTTTTCGTTGCGAGCTGCGCGTCCACACGTCTGTATGAGAGCGGTCTCGCTGCGCAAAAAACCCTCTTTATCGGCATCTAAAATAGCGACAAGCGATACTTCAGGTAGGTCTAACCCTTCGCGCAAAAGGTTGATGCCGATCAGTACGTCGAAGATGCCCATACGCAGGTCGCGGATGATCTGCATGCGTTCGACTGTGTCAATATCTGAATGGAGGTATTTCGCCTTGATACCGATCTCTAGAAGATATTTAGAGAGCTCTTCGGATAGGCGTTTGGTTAGGGTGGTGACGAGTATTCGCCCTCCGCGCTTGGTGTGTTCGCGAATTTCGTGGAGGCAGTCATCGACCTGGCCTTCAGCCGGGCGCACCTCAATTTCTGGGTCTAGAAGGCCTGTGGGGCGTACCACCTGCTCGATTAGCACATGGCCTGCCTCATTTATTTCCCAGGGGGCTGGGGTAGCGGAAACATATACAGCCCGATGAAGCTTTTTATACCACTCTTCGAACATCAACGGGCGGTTATCATACGCCGAGGGCAAGCGAAAGCCGAAATCTACCAGTGTCTGTTTGCGCGAGCGGTCACCGTGGTACATCGCGCGCACTTGTGGGACGCTCTGGTGCGATTCGTCGACAAAGAGCAGAAAGTCTTTGGGAAAATAATCCATAAGGCAAGCTGGGGACTCGCCAGCTGACCGCTGGCCAAAGTGACGCGAATAGTTTTCGATGCCCTTACAAAACCCCATCTCCTTGATCATCTCGAGGTCATACATGGTTCGCTGTTGGATGCGCTCGCGTTCGAGGAGCTTATTTTCGCTCTCAAAGAATTTAAGTCGCTCTGCAAGTTCGAGTTTGATCGTCTCCATGGCTCTTTCGCGTACCTCTTCGGGGGTGACGTGGTGAGAACCCGGATAGATGGTAGCGCTTTCGATCCGTCTTAGTACCTTACCTGTGAGGGGATCTATCTCGCTGATGCGTTCGATTTCGTCGCCGAAAAATTCGATGCGTACGCCCAGGTCATCTTCATAAGCGGGGAAGATGTCCAGTACATCGCCGCGCACCCGAAAGGTGGCGCGGTGAAAGTCGTAGTCATTGCGTTGGTATTGCATCTGCACCAGTTGGATGAGCAGCTCGTCGCGCCGGCGTTCTTCGCCCGTCTTGATGGTGAAGCGCATCTGCATATAGTACTCAGGCATACCTAGGCCGTAGATACAGGAGACGGATGTAACGATCAGTACGTCGTCTCTCTCTAATAACGAACGCGTAGCGCTGAGGCGCATTTTGTCAATTTTTTCATTGATCGCCATATCTTTTTCAATGAATGTATCCGTGCGTGGGACGTAGGCTTCTGGTTGGTAGTAGTCGTAGTAAGAAACAAAATACTCAACCGCATTGTTTGGGAAGAAGCCTTTGAACTCTTGATAAAGCTGCGCCGCTAAGGTTTTGTTGTGCGCCATCACTAGCGTGGGGCGTTGGACTTGCGCGATCACATTGGCCATCGTGAATGTCTTACCCGAGCCTGTCACTCCAAGTAGCACCTGTGCGCCTTTTCCCTGTTGTATACCCTCGACTAATTTGCGGATAGCCTCTGGCTGGTCCCCTGCTGGTAGGTAAGGTGTTACTAGTTCAAATGCCGGCACGTCTGGCTCCTTGTTTTTCTCTGGCAATGCGACTGATTTTGTTCCAGGCGCCGCGTAGCCCCATGGCACTGCGCACCTCTTTCATTGTCTCTTCGGCGATCTCATTCATTTGAAGTGTTCCTTCATAGACAACTTGTTCGACATAGCCTTTGTCTTCAGCAAACTGTTTGCGACGTTGTCGAAATGGCTCTAGAAAGCTATTTAGAGCTTGTGCGAGTTTCTGTTTACACTCTACATCGCCCACAGTACCTTCTCGATAGCGTTTTTTGAGCTCTGCAACTTCATCCTTATTAGGGTTGAAAATGTCGTGATAGGAAAAGACGGGGTTACCTTCCACCGTACCTGGAGTATCTGCGTGAACGCGGGCTGGGTCGGTATACATTCCCTTGACCTTTTTCTCGACGGCTTTTGCATCGTCGGAGAGAAAAATGGTGTTTCCGGCCGATTTACTCATTTTACCTTTGTTATCCGTACCTACGAGTGTCGGCACATCGCTGAGAAGCACCTCCGGTAGAGGAAAAACTTCGCCGTAAAGCTGGTTAAACTTGCGGGCGATATCGCGTGTCAGTTCTACGTGGGCTTCGTTATCTTTTCCCACGGGCACCAGCTCTGCGCGCGGCAGCATGATGTCCGCGGATTGCAAAACGGGATAGCCGATCAGACCGAAGGGCACGCTCTCAGGATCTATGTGGGCATTTCTCGCCATCTCCTTCAAACTAGGCAGCCCTGTCAGCCTATTCAGGGGGATCAGCATTTCAAAGATGAGGTTTAGCTCGTAGGAACTCGGCAGCGCTGATTGTAAAAAAATAGTTGATTTACTCGGGTCGATCCCCACCGAGAGATAATCTAGCACCATTTCGTTCACATGCTCGCGCATTTTCACGATAGATGCTTTGTCCGGCTTGGTCGTCAGCATGTGCAAATCGGCGATGATGAAATAGCAGTCATATTGCTCCTGTAGAGCGACGCGATTTTTTAATGAGCCGACATAGTGGCCTAAGTGCAGAAGGCCGGTTGGACGATCTCCGGTGAGGATGCGTTTTTTCTTTGTCATGGTTATCCTAGTAGCCTTTGTTCTAGAAATCCTGTCTTGTGCAGTATCTCCGCGGCGATCACAGTCAAGGAAATAGTCATCACAGCGAGCAGAGCGGGCTTGCCGCCGGGGGTGCGGTAGTCAGTTGGCTGGGCTAATTTTAGTCTATAGCGCCCCCACCATACCATTAAAGCAGGTAGAATGCCTAGCAACGTTACTACACCGAAGGCCCCTGCATATTCCAGAGCGCTCATAAAGGCCCGTGGGGTAGTGATCGCGAATATCGTTGGTGGTACAAAAGTCAGTATGTAAAGTAACACGCGGCCCATCTTCCCTTTGCGTATCTTTAGTGCATCGGCTAGGCAGTCCCAAAGGCTCAAGCTCACCCCCAGAAAAGAGGTCACAATCGCGATGAAAGCAAAACCCACGGCTAAGCCTGCTACCCAAGTGGCGCCTAGCGTATTAGAGAGTAAGGTGGCGCCGTTTTCGCCCTGGACATATCCCTTCATCAACACAGACTGAGGAATAATTCCCAGCGCAATCAGTTGCCATAGGGTATAAATCAAAAGAGGGAGCACACTGCCTACAGTCAGTACGATCTTGAGATCTTTCACATTTCGTTTTAAGTAACTTGTAAGCGTGGGGATGATGATGTGAAACCCCCAGGAGGTGACCGCAATGGATAGCCCAAGTAAAAGGGCTTTCCAGTTTTGTACCACCAGTAGCTTTCCATCTACCTCTGGTGCTAAGCAGAAAATCATCGTCAGGTATGTAGCTACTAATAGGCTCATCAATACCCTGTTGAGATAGTCCACCAATTTTGTACCTTCGTAAACTGCATAACTAAAAATTACCAGTAAAGGCAGCGGACTACACCAGGTAGGTACGATCAGTCCTGTGGTCTCAGCGACTGCGTCCGCAAAAATCTTCCCGCTGCCCACCAGATAGGCGGTCGCTAAACTGTACAGCAGGAACATATAGCTAATCCAGGCCCAAGCCTGACCGCCCAAACCAAGAGTCCGCTGGGCCATCGTGATCAGGTTCGCGTGTTCGCCCATCCACAGATTTACCTCCAGGATCAGAAACGCCGTATAGGTCATGTACAGCCAGAACAATAGCAAGAGGATCTGTGCGGGAAAGAAGCCAGCCAGCCCCGTAGCTACCGGTAGGGCAAGCATTGCCGCTCCCACAGTAGTGCCGGAGACAAGTAAAATCCCCCCTAATAGTTTGCTTCTCATAGTATGTCTCTTTCTCTAAGTAGCTGCAAAACAGTGACGGCACAAGCAAAAAAGATCACCAGCAACAATACTCCTCTGCCCCCCTTTACAATTGCTTCATCGCTATATTTGCGCCGATAGCGCCCCACCCAAACCATGAGGGCGGGGATGATACCAAAAAGCATAACTGCTCCAAAGGCTCCCGCATAGTTAAGAGCGACCAAAAAGGTTCTCGGAAATAGCAATGCTATCAGGAACGGCGGGACGAGCGTTAAGGCACACAGCATTGCGCGACTGGACGACTTTTCGCGTGATATTTTAAGGCCATCTGCCAGAAAATCTACAAAGCTCAAAGCCACACTTAGCAATGAGGTTACAATAGCAAAGAAGGCGAAAAAATCTGCTACGGTAGCCACCCATACAGAGCCCACAACCTCTCGCAGCGCTTGTGTGGCCATCTGGCCCTCGTCTAACGACCTTTGGAACGCCGAAGCGGGCACGATACCAAGGATCAGCCACTGCCACACGACATAGATGGCTAGTGGGATAAAAGTGCCCCAAAGGATAGCTTGGATGAGCCGTTTTCTATTCGATCCCAGGTAGCGCGTCAGGCTCGGCACCAAGTTGTGGTAACCGAAACTAATGATCATGGGAGGGGCCACGAACCAAGCGTGTTTCCAATGGGCGTGCCCCAATAGCTCGGTATCCACGTGGCTTGCACCCATCACCACAAGCAGCGCATAGGCCGCAACCAAGACGAGCATAAGCAATCGGTTGAACCAATCGACCTGTCTTGTGCCCGCGTAAATGAGCACCCCAAATAGCACAACAAACAGTAAGCTTCCACACCAGCTAGGAATTTTCAAAGCGAAAAATTCCCCGGCAAACTGTGCGACTAGATGCCCGCTGGCAACTACGTAAGCAATCATGATCGAATAGAAAAGGAACAGGAAAAGGCCCCAGGTCAGTGCCTTGCCGACTTTGCCGAGCGTCCGCTCGGCCATCGTCACCAAACCTGCACCATCTCCAAACCAGAGATTCACTTCGACGAGCAGTAGCCCTGTAGTGACCATGAATAGCCAAGCCAAGACGAAAAATACCATTGAGGGGACAAATCCGGCCGATGCTGTAAGCACCGGTAAGCCTAACATTCCCGCGCCTACACAGCAGCCGGCCACTAACAGCGCGCTACCAGGCACGCTACCACGGATGATCTGAGACTCTGATGACATACTGTGCACTCCCTTAAAACAGCATCTTAGGTGGCACTACGCTCGATTCGATGGAATGCTTAACGCGCCCAGGTTAAGCGTCCGCGCCGGCTCTGTCGACCTTGCGTTGTTCTTGGCCGAGTCGACCCATTTCATAGCCGTCGAAATCGATGAACTTGAAAAATCGCTCATAGGCGGGTTGCGCAGCAATTGCCTGCTTAGCCATCTCCTGAGCGATGCGGCGATAGCTTGGATGGCCCGCCGCGGCAGAGCGGAGCTCGCATAGCCATTGGAGGCTTCGGAGGTTAATGTGAAAGTACCAGCGTACGTTGTAGGCCATCGGGACTACATACTGCGCCTCTTCGGGAAGCTCTTGTGAGATGGCTTGGTAGATCTCTTTGCCCCTGTTCATGGCTTGGCGATAAGGCTCTTCTAGCTCCGTATCCAGAATTTCCGGTGGGATGTAGTATCCGTAACTGCAAGATAGCAGCTGTCGCTCCTGCGTAAGCATTCGGTGGCGGTGAAGATCGCGGTAAACACCGAAATCGCTCAAGATTTCAAAAGTGAATTCCGCATGCTCCAACGCCCTTGGAGATTTATGACGACGGTTTTCACGCGCACTACAAGCAGCATCTAAAATACGCGCCAGTTCTTCTTCTGGCAGCTGTCGACAATAGTTGGTCAGCTCGCCAAGGCCCTTGTCGGAATGCGCGTAGAGCAGGGCTGCTGCCACCTGATAAATGGAGTCCGCGTCATGCGCTATCAGACGCACGCCTGGCTCTTTTTCTTCGCTTTCGAAAGAGCTATGCTGCTCTGCCAGAAGACGTTGCTGCGTAAGCATCGCGCCATGAAACTGTAGGTACCCATGGTGGGTACGGTGAGAGAGATCTGCCCGGCGCACAAAGGAGGGAATAATTTTCGCTAGCTCCTCTTGCCCCCTACGGCCAATCTCTTGCAGTTCCGCCAAGTTCTGGGCATGCAACCGGTGCAGAAGAGACTCAAAGAATCGTCCATTGCCATACACGCCCATATTCGTAAGCGCGCTAGCCGGCAGCAAGCCACGTAGGCAGTCTAAAACCTTTGCGCGCAAAGCGGCGTTGTAGGCCACCTGGGACACTTCCTGTCCGCGCGGAAAGCCTTTTTCCATGGCCGCTGTCAGTGGTGGAATGAGCTGACTGTAGGTTTCAAACAATAGGTTGCATGTCTCCAGGTAGATGTCCCGATAGGCGGAGGTCATCAAAATAGGCTCGCGATAATACAGGTATTCGCCCTGGACCTTTTGATCAAAAAAGATATACCGCGTAGATTTTTCCAAAGGTGAGCCGCCTATGCGGCTGTCCTCAATGGCTTTAGCTGCTAGCATGGAAACGTTTTCGATGGCCAAATGGGCTCCGCCCAGCTCTCCAATCGAGTCATCGCCATAACCATCTAGAATACGATCATAGAAGTTCTGTGCGCGTTGGATGGCAGTCGTCTGCTGCTGCGTCGCCTCGGCGGCCTGCCCTGCTCCCGCAATGGCTTCAAAGTTGGCTTCCTCGTTATTGCTAATGAATTCCTTGAGAAGCAAAGAACGCAGCCCAAGGTTAGAACGCGAATAACGCGAAAAAAGTGCGCCCTTGATCACCTCAGGCAGATTGCGCAAAGCAAAAATGTGGCTTGTAGTATTAGTGACATAGTGCTCGAGAGTCTTGGTTTGGCTTTCTGTAAAATTTTCGTAGTTTTCGTCCATCCCTCGCCTTCCTAACAATTTAATAGATTTGGCTGATTAAGCCTGGAAACAGGGTCAAATCTGCCAGATTCAGCGAACTCGTTCAAGGAAAAACGCGAGCTAGGAGCTGGGATTCGGAATTTCGTTGGGGTTTGGGTTTTAAATTGACAGTTGAGCTAACGAAATTAATCTAAAAGAGCAAAAAAGCTGCTATCAAATTTCTAGCGGAACGATGTACCACTTATCGGGCCTGCGGCCCCTAAAGGCAAAATTCAGCTGCGTCTAATACATGCGGAAAACATAGACCAGGGCGGTAAGGGCCTTAGGTACCAAAGCTCCTACCGTCCCGGTTGGGGCCGTCAGATATAACCCCTTCTGTACTCGCGGATACATCTATCCCTCTGTTCCCTGGTGGCGCCCTCTCGCATTATGTCCACACTTAAATCAGCAATGACTTGGTCGGTCACTGCTACGTAGTCTCTGTGGTATTGTTCGCGAAGCAGCCTAAGTCCTGTTGCAAAGACGGGGTTGTTGTCATCCGGACTCTTGTCGAGTTCCTCCAACAAATCTTTAAAGATATGAATACTTCTTTTAGCAAAATCAGTTGCATAAACCAGATCTTGTTTCTGATAAAGCTGGCGGCCCATGGGATCGGTTCCTCTCCGGTTCGTATCAAGAAAGGTTTCGATAGACTCCTTCTCGTAAATACAGCCGTGAGGATCTAGGACTGGCAATGTGATGAAGTCATAGGTAATAGGATCGAACAGTTCTGGATGTGAATCTTCCAGCGCTTGCCCTCTCTCTTTACTAGTGTATTTTTTGACGCTATTTAAAAACAGGATGTACTGTGCTTGGGTCAGCTCTTGCTTCCAGGTCCTGTACGCGCTAGAGCTCTCGATGAAAGCTTCTCCCTTGGTCCATCCCTTACGGCAACCGAACACAACGCCAGCAGCCCCACCCGCAACGGCACCGTATGCGGCCCCCGGTCCTGCACCCAAGCCAGCGGTATAGTAGGCTCCAGCTAAACCGCCTATAGCGGCTCCACCGACGGCTCCGATTGCTCCCCATTTCATAACTTCTTTTGCGCTGATCGTCAAGACCGAGATGCGCAGCTCTTTGGCGTTTGCAAGATCGCCCAGGGAAGAATAGGCCTTCTGCTGAGCTTTCGCTTCTAGAGCCACACACACATCTGTAACCTTACCGACGGGCAGAAATTGTTCTTGGAGAGTATTTAAATTTATTGCAGGGTCCATAAAAACCTATCTGTTTTGTTTTAGAAAATTTTCAATCCTTCGTATTTAAAAACGACTAAAATTGATCAAAAGACGGCTGTATAGCTTTGTAATGAAGGTTATCTGTTTTTTTTTCATTTTCCAACGTCCTACTAAGATAAAAAGAAATACCGAAAGCATTAGCCCTGTTATGGTGATACTCCTTTTTTTTAAAAAGTGGAGGCCGGCCGCTCGCTTAGACTCTAAGGTTTCCAGCTTATTTGCAAAATCCTTGCCTGCTAGCATAGAGTAAAATGGTTTGTGATCTTTGGTGTGGCTAAAATTTAGTTTATCCCACAAATTGTCTAGTTTTCTATATTCATCCGAATGAGTGTCTCGATAACGAGCCTTTTCCACATCGGAAGTTTTTCCCCAAAAAGATTTACGGGCCTCTTCCATACATGGGAGATCTTGCTCTCTGTAGATATGTTGGGGTTTGATGTAGTTCTGAAACTTTAAAGGTATGTAAGCCGCATAGTCGTGCGTGACCTGAAATTTCAAGCAATCGCGAAAGCGGCTATCTTTACGCTCCTCATCTGTGAGATTCACCAATCTAAAAGGAAAATTGCTAAAATCTCTGGTTAGGGCCGTTGACGGCTCGTAGCCCGGGGCCATCTTAATACGGCAGGGGCTCCTTAACGGAACTATCGCTTGCCCGCTGCTGGGCTCAGGAGCATCCATAATTTATCCCTTTTGATTGGCTAGTTGAGATGTATCAGACCTTGTATTTTTTCATTTAATGGTTAGCATGAATCTATTTTTTTCCGGAAGTATTATTTTTTTAAGTGCAAATATGGACAAGCCCGCCTTCATGATCGATTGCTTAGCCCAATTTCAGAGAACCGGTGTTTCTACCAGCTGCTTAGCTTTTTTGGCTTGCTTGAGGGTGATTCCGGCCACTGTGGTTGGATTGATATCGAGCCCATGGTGCTCTTTCATGTGCGCATTTGCTGTGAACATAAAGACGCTTCAGACCCAAAATCAATGACAAAGCACTGACAGCGTTTTGACCAACCGCGGTGCTTTACGTTCGATTGTTCTTCAAAAAGCCTAATGCGATGAGTACGTTGCGTGCGGGTTTTTAGACGGAGAAAGCATTGTTGGATCACAACAATCTGCCCTAGGGTTGTTTACCATGCGACTTTTCTTCCTTTTGGACGCACACCTTTTTCAGGTTTATACTTAGGAATTCACTGCTTCGGCACGGCGGCTTGCCCAGGCTTGAAGGAGAGCATGACCGGTCTTCTCGATGGCTGCTAAGGTGGCCTCCTCTGCCTGGTCGCCTATCTTTAGTCGCAGCAAACTCTTTACCTATGCTTTCGGCCATCTCGAACATAGGCTCTAAAATAAGATTGGATTTACTCGGACTAGGCTTACAAGATAACGTTCATCGTAAGAAAAGTCTTTTGTGGGCATATCGGTTATATCCACTCTCCGTTAAAGGGTTGGGTAAGTTTTGTCTCGCTCTGCAAGCATCTTAATTCCTCTGCTAAGCTGGGTACAGGTTTAAATTGCAACCAAAAACAATATTGAGGAAAAGGCCACCTCGTGATAAGCTTCGATTTAAGAGGGGCCAATTGGGTGCGTAAGCTTCGGGTTTGACCAGATAAGCCACCGGGACTCGTTGCCCTTCGTGCGAACTAATCCAACCAAAGGGGTAAGATTGTGGATGCCGCCTCTATCTCTAGCCATGGGCTGCCGATCGTTTCAGCGAGAAGGCTAGACTCAATCGAATTCCCCGTTGGCTTCGCTCATGCGCCCTCTGTAACCATAACTCGTGACTTTAGCGATTTCCCTTTCCAATTGGCAGAGCTCACAGAGGACGAATGTAGGGATAGTCGTTTCCGTAGTTGTTTGAAGTTTCAAGTTACAGACGAATACGTGGCTTACGTGCCTTCACAGTTTCAAAATTACATCAAGGCCGAGCATCTTCTCGTAGAGAGAGAGCCTGTGGCTATGGCGGAGGCCCGCAGGTCTTTTTGGGGAAATACTTCTGATGTGGAAAAGGCGCGTTACCGCCTAACACATTCGCAGGAATACGCTAAGCTGGATAGGCTGTGGGACGAGCTAAATTTCAAGCACACCAGAGACCATGAGTCATCTTACGCTAGGGTCGCAGGCGGAGCTTTCGTAAGCAAGCTGAGGAAAATAGATACTGAGCAAGCGGCGAATTTTCACTTGCTAAAGACCAAGAATATGGTAGCGACAGTTGTAATGTTGTCAGTGTTATTTCTTATTTTTTGGCAAGGGGAAGCAAACGACTAGTTCTTAATCTTGTTTGCAGAACGAAAGCGTTTTTAATCCTACGTCGGCTCTATAGATTCGTTGATCTTAGTCTCCCGCAACTTTCAATAGTTCGTGGTTTTAAGGCGACAAGCCTCAGGTTGCCTTTCAGTAAAACAAAAATTCCGGGGTTAAGCAAGGGCACCGAGCTCAGCAAACTCATTTACAAGTGTTTTAAAAGCTTCGCGGACCTCTCGATTGGGAAAATCTAACTTATAATTATGGCTGACTTCATCATACCCTTGGATCGTAAGGTACCCGGTCTGCCACATAAGAGGGATGAGTTGGAGACTCGCCAGATTGCCGACGTCCAAAGGGCTGCTTTGTTCCTCAGCCACCATATTCCAACCGGCTGTTTGCGCACTTGTTGAACGAGAAGCGTGGTCGTACCTGTTTCAAACCAATAACTCCGCACCCTGCCAGTGTCCAGAAAATTTAGGATAGAGTGGGGGTTGTAGACCGGCTCTGCGCCCCAGGCGAACCGATAACCATTGTACCACTCTTTTATTTCGGCTAAAACAGCTTCCTCATTTGCTTTGGTCGCGCCCGTAGAACGGCGCTTTTCGGCTACTCGCTTTATTTGATCACCCAGAAAGCTTTGCAGATCCGACGCTGCATAGCCCGCTAAAGTGGCGTAATCTGTGTTGGTCGTGATGTCCTTTAGGTTGTTAAATCCAGAAAAGAGAGAAGTCTTACAAAATTTGGTGACTCCCGTGGGAAATACAAAGCGCAACTGTTTATCGAGCGACTTGAGCGTGCTGTAAAAATCTTTTAGCAAAAGTTGGTTACCCTTGGCTATATCGATCTGTTCAAGGTGGTCTAGTAAGGGCTTATCTTACTCATCGATTAGGACGACGACTGGGCCCAACTCGGCGAGCTCCTTTACGAGATTGACTAATCCGTGTTGTAGGTCTGAGCAGTCGATGGACTTGCTGTACAAAGCGGCGGTGTCTTCCAAAACTCTCTGCAACCCAGAGGCCAGTTTTTCGGGATTTTTCGTTGAGATTTGCGCAAAATCGAAATAACGGGGTGTTTTTTCGAATCGTAGTCCGTGTTGTAGATATGGCAATTTTTAAATAACTCCTTATCGCCCTTAAAAATCGCTTCGAGCGTGCTCAGAAGGAGTGATTTACCGAACCTGCGTGGGCGCGACAGAAAATAGTACTGTCCATCTGTGATTAATCTGTGGATTATATCCGTTTTGTCTACATACAAAAAATTCCGATTAATAATGTTTTCGATAGATTGCATGCCGATCGGTAACTTTTTCATCTCGATTTTATAAATTTTTCGATACGTTTCGCTGTTTAGTTGTTAATATCTACGGACTACTCCATTTTAGCGTAATTAGCGCTAATAAATCGAGGTTTTTAAGAAAACGCTCCCTTACGCTAGTTTGTAAGCCAGGGCGTACCTCTCGATCGTATTGGTTCATGGGGCTCGCATATGCGTCTAAAGGGGCAAGATCGGTCGTTGCGCTCTTTAGCCGAGAAGCTTAGCTTCGTCTAGAGCGTACATTTCGAAACTCTATTCAAAGCCCTCTACTCCTTGTACTCCCTAAGTCGTGAATTCTCTTCCATTAGCTTGAGGTATTTATAGTAAGCTGTGTGGGCGTTGTAGGCGGAGATGATAAATCCTTCACGGCCAGCTAGGAAGCCTTTTTTTAGAATGTAGCTTTTGAAAAAGGCGAAGCTGCCGTGCCGTATGGCGCGGCCTAGGGAGGAGGAGCGCTTTCCAGCGTATTGTTTGGCAAAGAGCTCTGAGTAGAGTTGCATTTTGGTTAGAAAATCGCCTACGGAGCTGTAGGGATAATGTTTGACCGCATGGTTAAGGCGGATCAATTGCAGGCCATCTGTGATGACCGCTTCGTGGACTTGGGCGTCGCAGTATTTTGTGGTTCGGCGTTGGTAGAGCTTAATTTGGTAGTCCGGGTACCAGCCGCAATATTTGATCCATTTCCCATTCAAGTAGTTATTTCTTCGGATACCAAAAACCTGCTGAGCATCAAGTGAGAGCGAGGCTATTTCTTGTATGAGCTGGTCTGTGGCGATTTCATCGCTGTCGATGGAGAGAATCCAGTCGTTCTTAGCGAGAGCCGAGGCGGCATTGTGGGTGGCGCCAAAGCCGATAAACGGCCCCTGGTGGACGTTCACGTTGGGGAATCGGTTAGCGATGGCTAGGGTGTCATCTGTGGAGCCTGTATCGTAGAGCAGCACCTCGTCAAAAGTAGCTAGTGGAGTTAGTACCTCTGCGAGGTATTTTTGGCTATTTTTAGTTAGGATGATGACGCTTATCATAGCAGAGCTTCCAGTTGTGGCCAGATCTGGTTGAGGTGCTCTAAAAGGGCTTGTGCGCGAGCATCCCAGGTGTGCTTTTGGCGAATAATTTTTCTTCCATGCTGTACCATTTCAAACCGTTGACTTTCGTCTCTGAGTAGATGTCCAACTAACCCGTTGAGGGCATCGTATTGGTTGTGTTTGTAGAAAGCAAGACCCTCTTGGAAGCTTTCATTCAAGAAGTGGGTTTGATTGGTAATGACGGCGCTGCCGGCCATCAGGCCTGCAAAGACGCGTTCGTGGGCTCCATCTTTGATGGTTGGTGTACTATTGAGGATGAGTTTGCTTTTTTGCATGACCGTCAACGTCTCCTCGTAGGAGATGCGATCGTGGATGACAGCATTTTTCATGTGGCGGAGATAATCTTGCCAGCCGCGCGGGCCGCTTTTGGTGCCGAAGACGTGCACAGGTACATCGCGGATGGCAGTGATGGCTGCAAAGCGGTCTTTCCCGCGGATGTAGAACTCTAGCTGGTCGAAGAGTTCCGCTTGAATGAATGTCGTAGGGTCGATGTCGCCTTTCGTTCTTAAGCGGCGCTCCAGCGCTTGTGCGTACGCCTCCAGATAGGAGGTAGTTTGATCGCATAGAGTGATCTCAGCGGCTTCTTCGAGGACTGTGGCCATGGCGGGCGAAAAGCGTGTAGGCCAGCTGGTACGCAGGCTCTCGAAATCTATGCAGGTGCCCGTAAAGGATACTTCGTAGGGGCGCTCGGCGTAGATATCCCCTTGAAAGCTGGCTTCTACGGCGTGGGGTAAAAAAAAGCTATGGGCACTTTTTAGGCCTCGAAAGAAGTGGACAAACTGGCGGTCATCGCAGGTGACAACGGTCAATGGAGAGTCGGCAAGCGACATATAGAGATTGGGAGAGTCGACCAGGATTGCTACGTGTGGAATGCGCAGCATTTCACAGAGAAATTTGCCTTCGCGATCAGGTAGGAGGCCGTTAAAGCAGAGCGTTAGATCGGGGGCGTCGTTTAGTAGGTCGCTGACCAGCATAGGGTTGTAGCCCTTTTCGTTGCCTAATATGCGGCAGTCAATGCCTTGCTGGCTGAGCGCCTGCGCAAAGCAGCGCGTGAAATAGGGTAATACACCGTAGCCTGTGCGGTGCCTTGGCGGCATCAGCAAATCGATCCGTTCGATCATCGAATGAAGGTCCAGTTTCTTTTACGAGCCCCCACGCCTTTACTCTTTTGTCGGTTTTCTTGTTCTTTGGCTTGGGCAGCGAGGATTTTTTCTTTGTCTGCCTGGCCTGTTTTACGCCAGATGTCCTCTTGGTATTTTTCGCGCTGCTCCAGATAATTTTTGGCGTTTACTCCTTCATAAGTAGCGGGGTTATTCAAGATGCGTCCTACCATTTTTAGATTTACGCCTGTGCGGTCAAAAAGGGTGCCTAGTTGATTATCTATGTCATCCCTTTGCTTCACTATTTTGGCATAGGTGACCTTCATATCCTCCAGTGTTTTAAGAGAGTCCACTGGGACCGTTGGTTGGGGAATGGATGGAATTCTTGCTTTTGATTTAGGCCGGTCGAGGCCCTTTTGCGAAGCAAAGTCAAAGATGCTGTCAGGCATGGCTGTCCGTTGGGTAGCTCTACTACCCACCAATTCTAACAAATTAATTATCCGATGTAAACTTCAAAATTTATAATTTAATAAATGTAAATTTTTTAATTAATTAGTTAATTAAATGGCATGTTTTTTGCTAGATAATAAACAACAGATCTTGAAGAGAGGAGTTTTTATGGAGCCCCCTTCATCAGCAAGTTCTAGCAGTACCAGTAGGATTATTGGACCAGAGGAAAAACCTAGGTCATTGTCTGAGATAGAGCAAAAAGTGCGTGACCAGGCTGGAAAAATCTCGAGTCCCGCGCCTTCTGTACAGAAAATTTCAGCGCAAGCTGCACCACAAGTAGGGAGTCGGCTCCGCAATTTCTTTGCCTCTATTTGGGGCAGCACGAAGGCAGAGCCCGCTCCGATAGCTGAGGCTAAACAGGCGGCTAGCTTGGCTCACTGGACGCAATCGAAAACGTTTACGGGTCGCGAGGATATATTTGACAGGATTTCGCCAACGGTAGCTCCTATGGACGTTGAGATCCAAGGGGTCAAGACCCCGCGGGATCGGGCGTCAGCCTCTCTAGAGGAGTTAGCTGGTGTCGCTCTTGCGCCAGACTTGGGTCGGCTTGTGAGCCAGGAAATGGTATTTAAGCTGCTGCTACCGGTTCAAGAGCGGCTGGTGCTTGGCAATCCTGACTTGGAAGCCAGGATGGATCCTTCCCAAGCTCAGGTGACGTGGACGGTTTCTCGAGATCCCTTCAAAGATGGTGCTATCGTGGTTAAAGGGCAAATATCTTGCCCGCTTCACACCATTGATGGAGCCTCGGTTAATGCTGGGCTTATTAAGCTGCAGATCTCTGTCGACACGTTGAATTGGACTGCTGAGGTTAAAGAAAGTTATCAAGATTTGGAGGCTAGTTTTGATTTTACCTCATTGACGGCTCCTACGCCGGAGGCCTTGACAGATCATGTATACCCGGGCACGCCTGGCCTATTGGACCTCAGATCAGGGGTTTTTGGAGACAAAAGCCTGTTCTGCCATCACGTCACCTACAGCGGCAGGGAGAACATCATGCATTTGGAAGCCGCTACTTCTGCCATCGAAACCATGCAAAAAGACGGGGTGGACGTGCATTTTTCGGCACAGCAGCTTAGGGACGCACCCCGATGGATAGCTCATACCGAGCTAGATTCGCCTGACGCACCCATCCGCAGCTCTGTGACAATCGATGGCGAAGTGGTGGATCTGAGCAACCGCGAGGAGGGCGTAAGCGCTAGGGCGCTGGTGGGCCGCATCTGGGACTTCACCCAGGACCTAGAGACGACCTATGCTATTTCTCGCATTTTGACCCAAGGACCCTTGAATGACATGTACGGAGGCATTTCCAAGGCCCTAGGACCTGAGGCTTTCATCGCTTTGCTGAGCGATACCAAACGCGTGCGCTGGACATTAGAAAAAGACGAACAAGAGCATATTATTCTTAAGGCATGGATGAGGTGTGATCTTCAAACCCCCATGAACGGCTCTGAGGCGAAGATGGGCGAGTATGAAGCGACCGCAGTATTCGATTGTACGGATTGGACGGCAGATCTAAAGATCCAGTTGATGGTCAAGCTTGGCTAGTCTCAATGGTCCGAGCTAAGGGTGCTGTCAGCCCTGATTGAGTCGGCTTCTTTTTTAGCGGTAGCTGCCGGCGACCGCCAAACTTTCTTTGATCTTAAAGTGCTCACGCTCTATACTCGCCTGGTGGATTCAATTTAATAAAGATATGCGGGGCATCTCGATGGGCTACCTAGAGGATTTTCAAGAACAAATCGCCAAGAATGATTTTCAAAAATTCTTCCGCCTGTGGGAGGAATATTGCAATGGAGATACAGACCCTGTCGAGCTGATAAAAGTGTTGGAGCTCATAAAGGGCTCTGATGTGGCAGCGACATTCGGTAACTATGTAGAGACTGCTCTTCCCCTCTGGCAATCTGTGCAAGATGAAAATCTTTCTTACGAAATCCTGCGGCTGCTGATGGATCTTCAGACAACTGATAACACTTTGATGGCCGATACAGCCACCCAAGCGCTGCAGAGTAAATATGGCACTTTGCCTGAATTTGCTAACTACATGCGCTTAGTGGGCCTGCGGGCGCGCAAGTCTTTTCAAGGGGCAATCAGCCACTTCGAACTGCTCCTGCATATGCAAGAAGGCAATTTCGTGTTGCACACTAGTGGCTGGGGTACCGGCGAGATCGTGCAAGTTTCGCCGGTGCGCGAAGAGGTAGGTATCGAATTTGAAAATGTCACTGGGCGCAAACAGCTCTCTTTTGCTAACGCATTCCGTACTCTGTTGCCATTGAAAAAAGACCATTTCCTCGTGCGTCGGTTTGCCTTTGCCGATGAGCTCGAGGCGGAAGCTAAAAAAGCGCCCGTAGATGTGATTAAGCTGCTACTGCGCGACATGGGGCCTAAATCTGCATCGGAGATCAAAGATGAGCTAGCCGATTTGGTAATCCCGGAAGCAGAGTGGACGCGCTGGTGGCAAGGCGCGCGCACGCGCGTAAAAAAAGATACGCAGATCGAGTCGCCTGAATCTTTAAAAGAAGCCTTTCGTTTACGCGTGGGTTCTATATCTCACGAAGAGTTATT
The DNA here is from genome assembly GCA_964445105.1 of uncultured bacterium. Lineage (GTDB taxonomy): Bacteria > Chlamydiota > Chlamydiia > Chlamydiales > JAJFMA01 > CAWBNS01. The sequence goes on from CAYUJS010000005.1 coordinate 18,707, forward strand.
CCACAAAGAGCTGAGCAAATCTGCAGATGTGGGCCAGGTGCTTGTGGCTACTTACAACTTTGTCCGCGACCTACCAGATATGTTGAAGAAGCAGGAAGTGAAAGATTCGCTCAGGCAGCGCCTTTTTGCGCTGCTGGAGGAACCTACTCTGACTCCTTCTCAGGCATTACAGGTGCATATTTTCCTGGAGAACCACTTTGGCGAAAAAGTTGCGGGAAAAACTGTAGGTGAAGTGATCCTGGGGATGCCGCAAATCAAAGCGATCGTGAACGGCATGGAGATTATTGCCTTCAAAAAGCGCGCCTTGGTCGCCATTAGAGAGCACCGCGAGGATTGGGCGGATCTTTTCCTTAAGTTGTTGCTTTCCGTACAACCCAATCAGTTGCGCGACTATATTTTGAAGGAACTCGATGCCGAACCGACGCGTCCTTTGCTAGAAAAAGTGATTAAAGATCTATTGATCCACCCGGCGACCTATCCTGACGTTTTTGTCTGGTACTTCCAGAAGGTGATGGTTAGCGATTCTGTCCCTTTCAGCAACAAGCAAGGGCAGTGCGAATTTCTAGAAAATTTCTTGATCCTTTTTTCTATTATCGAGGAGCAGCCCGCGCAGCGTGAGCTCCTCAAAAAAATGTATGCTCTGCTTTCAGGTAAGCGCTACCTAGTCGTACGCAATATCATCGAAGGCACTTCCCTAGAATTTATTAAAGAATTTTTACTGCTGGTGGCCAAGTGCTCAAGCCTGAGCGATCATGACAAGAAGATCATGAATTCATTAGCCGAAGTGGCACATCCTTTGCTGTCGCAGCATAATGAGCCGGTTGACGAAGAGGTCATATGGACCACTGAAGAGGGATATTTCAAAACTAAACAACGTATTCAGTATTTGGGCACAGAAGAGATTGTGGATAACGCTCGCGAGATCGAAGCAGCTCGTGCTTTAGGCGACTTGCGTGAAAATTCGGAATACAAGTTTGCTCTGGAGCGGCGTCAGCGCCTTCAGACAGAGCTCGCCTCGTTATCTGAGCAGCTCAACCGCGCGCGCATCATCACCCCCGAAGATGTCCCTGCCCACGAAGTAGGTATCGGGGTGAAGGTAGAGCTGACCAATCGAGAAGGAAAAACGGTTTCCTACTCTATCTTAGGGCCTTGGGACACGAATCCGGCTCAGAATATTCTTTCCTTCCAATCGAAGCTTGCCGAGAGTATGATAGGAAAGAAAGAGGGTGACCCGATCAGTTTCCGCGGGGAAGATTTCACCATCACCAAGATCCGCAGTCATTTCGAATAAGGTCTTTGAATGCAATTAATTATTGCTAGCACGAACTGGCACAAGGTTCGGGAATTTCGTGAAATTCTGAAGTCGGTGCCTTGCTGGGACGTGCTGTCCTTGTTGGATTTTCCTGATTTTAAACTGGAAACTCCTGCTGGCAAGTCATTCGAGGAAAATGCCGTGCTCAAGGCTGAATCTGCGGCCAAGGCTTTGCAGCGCTGGGTTTTGGCCGATGATTCAGGGATTATCGTGCCATCTTTGCAAGGGGCTCCTGGGATCTGTTCTCGCTATTATGCTGGGGATGAGGCTAGTGAAGCTGAAAATCGCAAGAAGTTGTTGGAAGTCATGCGCGACAAGTCGGGCCCCGATCGCGCGGCGCATATGGAATGCTGCATCGCGATAGCCAGCCCAGAGGGCTTACAAAAAGTGGTTACCGGCAGCTGCGAAGGCGAAATCGTTGAAGAGGAACGTGGGCGACATGGTTTTGGCTATGATCCACTTTTTCGTAAATACGATTACGACAAAACGTTTGCTGAGCTAGACGAGTCGGTCAAGGTGCGTATCTCGGATCGCCGCAAAGCGTTTGAGAAGCTGGCGATCTACCTCGAGTCTGTCCAAAGATAATGCATTACTACATCGACGGTTATAATTTGCTGTTTCGTGTCCTCGATGTGGACGGGGAATTTCAGGCACAGCGTGAGGCGGTACTTCGAGATCTTGCCACCAGTGCGCAGCTGATTGACCTGAGCGCGACTATCGTGTTCGATGCTCACTATCAGCCTGGCGATGTTAGCCGGGGTCATTTCAAAAATCTCGAAGTGGTTTATACATCGGAAAAAGAATCTGCGGACGATTACATCCACAGGTCTGTCATGCGGATTAAGAACCCGCGTTTTGTAACAGTAGTTACTTCAGATAAGAAGCTTGCTTGGCTTTGCCGTAACCATGGCAGTAACATAGCGACAATTGCTGCATTTCTAAGTTGGCTCGATAAACGTTGCCACAATAAAAAAGCTCCGCGCTTAGCTAAAGAAACCAAAAAGCTTACCGAGGCGTTAGATCTTCCTGCCGTGCCTCCGAAGCCTGGCACGATAAGTTATTACGAAGCGATTTTTGAGGCAGAGATGAGTAAGGTTCTTGCCAATGCGCCCGATAAGTCCACGCTTCGCGCAGAAAAGAGGGACCAAAAAAAAGGAAGGGTAAAAACTCGTCTCACCCTTCCTAAATACCCATAAGTAGCAGGTAGCTAACAAACTTTAAGCTTCTTGCCTTTGCCTTCGAGATGCTTGTCTTGGTAATCTTTCACATCTTTTACGTGGATGACCCAGGCAGCGCCACGGCGAGAAGCATTTAGCTTGCCAGCGCGTGTTGCGTAATAGATTTTCTGAGGGGGGACCCCAAGCATCGAAGCCACTTGATTGACCGAAAAATATCCCTTGTGATTGTCAAACAGAAGCTCGCCGTCAAAAGTCGATTTCGCTCTGGAATATTTGTTTTTCCGATATTCGTTTAGGTCGTTAATGTGAATCGTCCAGCGGGTGGCTGCTTTTGTTGCTCTCAATTTGTTTAATTTAATCGCAACGTAGATAGCCTGACGGGTTACATTATTAAGTTTAGCAGCTTCAGTAATCGTAAGCTGCTCTTTGTTTTTAAGGAACTTGATGCCCTTTGTTTTTTTAGAAGTCATAATTCCTCCATTATGATTTTAAAATTAATAACCAAAGGTTCCAAATGCTCATCATTTAAAACTTTAGCGCATAACAAAGCATCTATTGTACGGATTTTTGGTTTATATGCAAGCTTTTTTTCTAAAAAATTTGCGTATCTTCGTAAATCTCTCAAAGTTTGTGGAAAACGAGCCTGATAGGTACAATCCGGGATAATCTTGATAGATTGTGGAGAGGCTTTTATGCACAGGCGTATGTTCATCTTTTTAGCGGCGATTTTCCTGCCTCTAATTGCCCATGCACAGCTTCCAGAGCTCGATCCTCCAAAAGTACAGACCAAAGTGCAGGAGATGCTTAAAACCCACGCGGTGCATAAAGAACTCACACCAACGCTCATGCGCCGTATCCTCACGGGGTATGTGGACCAGCTGGATCCCTCTAAAACTTACCTCATTAAGACCGATATCGTGCGCTGGATTGCTCCAGACGATACTTTGGTACAAAAAACCTTGGATAGTTACAAAAAAGGGGATTTTTCGGCATTTGAAGCGATCAGCTCCAAAATGCAAGAGGCAGTGCTTAGACGGAGAGAGCTCGAAAAGACCATAGACAGCAAAACCTTGCCAATCAAAGTAGACCCCAAAGAATTCAAAGATTTGGAATGGGTGGAAAATTCTGAGCAGCTAGTTGATCGCCTAAAAAAACTGCGCACACTGCAGCGTGAAGTGGTGGAGAAGCTCACGCCAGAGCTCAAGGAAAAAGCGTTTGAGCGGATCGCTAAGAACCAGAACAAGCAAGAAGATAAGCTTCTGGACAAAGACCCCATTAGAATGAAGCGCCTTATTTACTCTAATTTTTTGAAGGCCTTTGCCTCCTCATTGGATGCTCATTCGGTCTATTTTACCCCTGATGAAGCGCTGGCGTTCCTCATGGCGGTGCAGCAGCGCATGTTTGGTATCGGCGCACAGCTACGCGATGACATCAATGGCTTTACGGTGATTAAGATCATCGAAGGCGGACCAGCAGGGCGCAACGGCCAGCTGAAGGCTAAGGATCGCATCATCGCTGTCAACGGTGAGCCGGTAGTAGGCATGGACATCCAAGACGCTGTAGATTTGATACGAGGCAAAGAAGGTACCACCGTGCAACTTAAAGTTGTACGCGAGATAGAGGTCGCTGAGGATAGGCCTAAGAAACAGCAGGTCCTTGACCTAGTCGTTCCGCGCGGCGAAGTAGTCTTGAAGGACACACGCTACGAAAGCAACGTGGAACCCTATGGCAATGGGGTGATTGCCTATTTGCGCCTGCACACTTTTTACCAAGATCCCGAATTTTCCTCCGCCTCTGACCTAACGAAAGAGTTGAACAAATTAAAGGCCAAGTACCAGATCAAGGGCGTGGTGCTTGATTTACGCTCCAACACTGGCGGCCTTTTGGCCCAAGCTGTTGATGTGGCTGGTCTATTCATCACCAAAGGGGTAGTTGTCTCTATCAAAGACGAGCATGGGCGCGTGCAGCATCTGCGCGATCTAGATGGAAAGACCATCTGGGATGGCCCTCTGATCGTATTGACGAACAAGGGCAGTGCCTCAGCCTCAGAGATTGTGGCGCAATCTCTACAGGATTATGGCCGCGCGATCGTGGTGGGCGACCCTCACACATATGGCAAGGGCTCTTTTCAGACCTTCACGCTCAATGCCACTTCAGAAGGCGATGTCAACAAGGAAGGCGAATACACGGTCACGCGTGGGCGTTACTACACCGTTTCAGGCAAGACGCCACAGCTTAAAGGCGTCAAGGCTGACATTGTCGTACCAGGCGCTTTGTCGCGGTTAGACATTGGCGAAGACCAGCTCAAGTACCCCTTGGACCAGGATTCTATCCCGCCAAATTTTGACGACCAGCTCGCAGATGTATCTATCTTGCAGCGAGAAAATGTGCGCAAACTGTATAAATTTGATCTCCAGCCTAAGTTGGATATCTACGCCAAATACATAGACCAGCTACATAAAAATTCGGAGCTGCGAATCGCCCAAAATAAGAGCTACCAAGCGTTCTTGAAGGAGCTAGACAAAAAGGATAAAGAGATCGAAGAAGAATCTTTTGAATCGTTTGGACAGAATGACCTGCAATTAATCGAGACTTATAATATTATGAAAGACCTCGTTTACCTCATGCAATAATCAGGACTGAAAACACATGACTGTTCGCGTACGCATCGCTCCATCACCTACGGGAGACCCCCATGTAGGGACGGCTTATATGGCTCTATTCAACCTTATCTTTGCTCGGCATAATCAGGGGAAATTTATCCTTCGTATTGAGGATACTGACCAAAAGCGCAGCCGGCCAGAATATGAAAAAAGTATTTTTGATGCGCTAAACTGGACAGGTATTACGTGGGATGAAGGGCCCGATGTGGGCGGTCCCTATGGTCCGTATCGCCAGTCAGAAAGAACCGAAATTTATCGAGAGCATTGCCAGAAGTTGTTAGACGAAGGTAAGGCCTACAAATGCTTTGCCACGTCGGAAGAGCTGGAAGAGATGCGCGAGCTGATGCGCGCGCGCGGTGACAAAATCGGCTATGATCGCCGCTATCGCAATTTGAGCGCAGAAGAGGTCGCTGCACGCGAAGCCGCTGGACAACCCTACGTCGTCCGCTTAAAGGTGCCGCTGCGCGGAGAATGCGTGTACGAAGATGCCATCAAGGGCCGCGTTGTTGTGCCTTGGGCGGATGTAGACGATCAAGTCCTTATGAAATCGGACCATTACCCTACCTATCATTTGGCCAACGTGGTCGATGACCACCTGATGCAGATTTCGCATGTCATCCGTGGAGATGAGTGGATGAGCTCCACACCCAAGCACGTGCTCCTTTACGAGGTGTTTGGCTGGCAGCCCCCAGTATTCATGCATATGCCTCTATTGCTCGGCATCGACGGGAAAAAGCTTTCCAAACGAAAAAATCCCACCTCTATTTTCTACTACCGAGACTGTGGGTACCTTCCAGAGGCGTTTGTGAACTTCCTTACCCTCATGGGCTATAGCATGACCGGAGACCGGGAAATTTATCCTCTACAGGAGATCGTCAGCGAGTTCGATCAGAGGCGCATCGGGGTTTCTGGTGCCGTCTTCGACGTCAATAAATTAAACTGGTTGAATCAGCAGTATCTTATGCAAAATATCCCTGTAGATAGACTGTGGGAGCGTTTGCGCGACTGGTGTTTTCCAGAAGAAAAAATGCGTCAAATCATGCCTTTGATCCATACGCGTATCCAGACGTTCGGTGAGTTTATGGATCTGTGCGATTTCCTGTTTGTAGGTAGCCTCACCTATACGCCCGAGCTGTTCAACGTCAAAGGCATCACCTCAGAACAGGCCGCGTTGCTACTGCAAGCTATGATTTGGCATATGGATGAGGCAGAAGATTGGGGGCGAACGGGTATAGAAGCCGCTTCGCGTGCCGTTGCCGAGGCTTTTGGTGCGAACCACAAAAAAATCATCATGCCCCTACTTTTCGCTAGCATCATGGGCAAACGCTTTGGTCCACCACTTTTTGACTCTGTAGGTGTTCTAGGTAAGTTTTTGACCCGAGCCCGGCTTATGGCGGCGATCAATTTTCTTGGCGGCGTCTCCAAAAAAATGAACGACGAGCTGAAAAAAGCTTGGCAGTCAAAAAACGGTGCACATCTAATCGTAAAATGAGATTTGCGATAAGGGCTCGCACCGTGAAAACAGCCCACGGCATTACTCTGGGTGGCCGATGAGCTTGTTTTACAGGTTAAAGGATGAAATTATAAATTTCTATAAGAGAGCGCCTCTCCACGCACTATGAGTGGGTATACAATCCTGTCAATTTTCGTCGCAAGGATCAATGTGCGTATTTACTACCAAAACTACGATATCATCCTCACACGCGTTAATGATGGCAAAATTCCGTAGATATTCGGCTTGCTCCAAGGTGGAAAGACCGGAGAGGCTAGACAAAAGCTCTGCAGCTTGTCCACAAGTTACCACATCCCAGAAGCCATCGGAGGCAATGATGAATTTGTCTCCGTCTGCTACAGAAATGCTGGTAATTTTAGGTCTGGGCGTGACCAGACAAGAGCCCGTTAGCCCAATGTCGCGTGCGCACTGTAAGCCAAGGATTCTTGGATTGCGTGCGTCTTCAAGTTGATTGCGGATACCGTCTATTTCGAAAGGCCCCGGCTCAACCCCTTCTATTAACGCTTTAGCCTCTTTCCAAACTTTGAGTGCGCTTTTTTGAAAGCGCTCTTGGCTGGTCTTAGCATCTTCCGACAATTGAATGACTGTTCTTCCTTTGGCGGGCCCCTCATTGCAGGGCACCTGCTTAACGACCATCGCTCTGCAGTCGCCTACGTTGGCGGTGTAGGCCCGGTTTTCGATCACGAGCACGAAATTGATGGCTGTCCCGCATTTGTGGTTTTTGCGGCGAAACTCAACGTCAAGCGTCACACACGCCTCGCAGAGGGTGTTGGCAATCAGTTCTGGCGCTAAAGGTTCCTCGCCTGCGCGTTCAAAAAGTGATGTCAGTAGCACAGGAAGCCGGTCTTTTACAAATTGGGCTGCCTGGAGGCCCAGAGGTTTTGCGGAGCTATGTCCGTCAAACACCCCGTAAAGCGTAGCTGGGACGCCCGCGCCCAAAGGGATCAGCAGTTCTGCAACCAGGTAGGAGTCTTCCATCTTGTCCTGACCGCGACTGTTGATTTCGCGTGGCGATTCAGCTACCGCTGCATTTAGTTTAGGAAAATAAACAGATCGGTTTTGATTTGGCTTATCTCTTATGCTGTCAGCTGTGAGTGTATGATTGGAAAGGAAACTGAGGTCTAGCGGTTGTTTTTTTTCTTCGAACTTGTCTTGCTGTGCGACAGCAAAGCCCAATTGCTTATTTAGTTTGGCGTCAACCGGTCCTTTCTGCGCGTAGAGGAGGCTGTACTGCGGGGGCACGGGATCTATTAACGCCTTGTGAAGCGGTTCAGGCCATAGGTAAAGCGTTATTTTCTTAGCAACTGCCCCGCATAATAATGCTGCGGGGAGGGTTAAAACGCTTAAGCCTCTGTCCCAGCCTTCCAAAGAGGATTCGGCCTGTACGTAGGATTCTGAATCGTACTCTTTCCTGCCGGGTTCGTACCTACCCCCCGGCTGGTCCTCGTAATCGGCTCCCCTATCGTATTGGCGGACGACGAACTCATAACGGCGGCCTCCAAAAAGCCCTCTGTAGGGGCTAAGCAACCAATCTGCAGCTTTATCTAATTGCCCCTTGCCTGGATAGATGGCCTTTGTGCTGAGCGCCGACGAAAAGCTTTCCATAGGTTGATCTCCTTGGTCTTTTGTGAACGATCCATACATGTTCCAGTATAGATGTACATAATTCAAGGAAAATCTAGATATTTTTAGTGGCAGTTGCTGCTCTTTCTACCTAGAAACGGTTATGTGTGTTTTTTGTGGCAAGCATGTTCCACTGTCACCGTCTCTGGTACATTTCCGGACAGCCAGTCCACTAAATCCATCCCCAGGCCGTAACCTTCGGCTGCGGAGGCTGTTTTTACATAGGGCCCGGAATGATGATGGTCTTGTGCACATACCCAGAAGAAAAAGACTGTTGATAAACGCGCTAAAAAGGGGTTAAGTTTACGGCCGCTAGCTGATTCAATGATTCCATGTCCGCAGACGGCTCCTATTTCAGCAATTCTTGGAGAGTTTTGGCCACGCAATTTAAAGTAGGCACCCAGCCCTAGTCCGGCCGCTAAGCCGCCACAAAACCAGCTGATTGTCTGTCGTCGGTCGATGAACAGGCAGACAGCGACCATTGCGATGCGCGAAATTTGGTCCATCTGTTTGGAGTTGAGATGCCTGTAATAGTAGCAATCGGTGCACTGGCAGTTGGAGGGGTGGGCGGAGGGTTGGCAAGATGACATTACGAAGATCCTTGATTTGAGGGCTCCCTACAGATGGGCGCCGTTATCGATGAGATAGCGGATGACTTGTTCTTTTCCACTAAGAATAGCTCCTCCGAGAGGAGGAGGGGTAGCATTTACCTTGGCGCCTTTTTCGACCAGTATTTTGACGGCCTCGTAGTTGCCGTGCTGAGCTGCCACATAGAGTGGCGTACGGTTCTCTCCATCGTTAGCTTCCATTTTGGCGCCGCGTTTGATGAGCAGTTCGAGGGTAGCGGCGTTCCCGATTTCCGCTGCTCTATGTAGGGGCGTGTCGCCGGTTTCGGTGACAAAGTTCACCTGGGCGCCCTGTGTAAGCAGGAGATTGACCACTTCGGTATTTTTGGAAGTTGTGCCAATCGCATGGTAGATGGCGCGTTTGCCTTCCCCGTCCTTGGCGTTGACGCTGGCGCCGTAAGTGAGAAGCATATCCACCACATCTTTCTGTGCGGATTCGGCGGCATAATCCAGTGGGCTTCTGCCTGTTGAAGGAGACTCTTCGTTCACATCTGCACCTGACAGTACTAGCACGCCTACCATGCCGTAGTATCCTTTCTGAGCTGCGAGCATGAGGGGAGACAGGCCGTCTCGGTTGGCGATATCCAATCTAGCGCCCGCCAAAGCGAGCTTGCCCGCTTCTTCTGGTTTGCTATTCTGAAGAGCCACAAAAAGCGGCGTATCGCCCTCTTTGTTGATCGCTTCTAAGCTAACATTTTTTTTCAGAAACTCATCGATGAAGAGGGGCTGATGATGCTTGAGCGCGATCATAATTGGCGAGTTGCCATTCTTATCTTCTTTCTCCGGAGAGGCGCCTGCATCGAGCAGTAAGCGGGCCACGTCGGTCAGTCCGAGGCAAAGGGCTTCGATCAGTGGCGTTTGCCCATTGGAACCGACCGCGTTGATGTCGGCACGCGCTTTGATTAGAGTTTGAACCATCAAGAAACCAACCGGATCTTTTTGTGCCATTTCGATGGCTAGCTCCATGGCCGTGGCGCCATTAGAGGCGCGACTGCTAGGATCGATGCCTGTCACTAAAACCCGTTGTACCTGATCCAAACGCTTATTGACGATGGCCTGATGTAGAGGGGACCCACGAAGCTGCGCAGGCGATTCTTTCTGCGGGGCAGAAAAGACATCTGCATAGCACACAGCCAAACAATAGAGAGAAATAAAGAACAGAAGGCGTATCAGCATGCCTTTGATTTTACAGAGATATATATTATTCTCCTAGCAAGAGGTGAATCGCGATGCAAAGAAAAAGCAAATTCGGCGTCGATTGGCTAGAGTTTGACCATCTGCAGGGACTGTGTCACGGTGTCATGCTGCGCAGGGGCGGTGTAAGTTTAGGCTCACGCGCGGCCCTCAATTTAGGATTTGAAGGCGATGTCGAAGAACATGTGTGTGAAAATCTAAAACGTGTTCAACAATGCCTCCAGATGGAGTCTATTCACTATCCGACCAAACAGTTGCATGGCATTAACATCGTGGAGGTTTGTGTCAAAAGTTTTGTGGAGTTGCCAAACTGCGATGCCTTGATGACTTGCGAGCCTGGCGTCCCCTTGATGGTGAGGCATGCCGATTGCCAAGCGGCCATTTTTTTTGATCCTATCAAAGCGGTGCTGGCAGTGGCCCACTGCGGTTGGCGCGGCAGCGTACAGAATATTTACAGCAAAGTAGTAGAGGCCATGGAGGCGAAACATAACTGCCGTCCAAAAGACCTTTTGGTTGGTATCTCCCCGAGTTTAGGGCCTCAAGCCGCGGAGTTTGTCAACTACCGTCGTGAGCTGCCAGAATCATTTTGGCAGTATCAGGCCGCGCCCAATTATTTTGATTTTTGGGCGATCAGTCAGAACCAACTACAGGCTTGTGGGATAAAAGAAGAAAACATCGAAATCGCCCGCATTTGCACCTACGCAGATACTGAAAATTACTTTTCTTATAGACGTCACAAACAGACTGGCCGACACGGTACGGTTGCCTGCATGCGCTGAGTAATGTCAGTGACTAGCTGGTATGCCCGCTGGGGCGCGCACGAGTTTTTTACACAGAAATGGCACGGGGACCATCAAGAGGAAAATCCAAGCGGCTAACCAAGATAGGTCGTTTGTGGATAGCACGTACGCCTGCGTTTCTAGAGTGTTCTCTAGCAATTGGTCGATTGCAGGAGTCGTTACAAAGGCATGCCTTTTAGACAAGGTATGGTAGGTTTCTATTGTTTGCGGACTAAAAATGGTTACGGCCTCACTTAAGCGGCTATGATGGAAAATAGCCAGCCGGTTCCAAAGATATACAGAGAGGGAGGTCCCAAACCCACTGCCGACGAGAATACGGATAAAATTGAACAGCCCAGAAGCACTTGCCATTCTCGCAGGGGGCACTTCCCCCATAGAAATTTGTATGAGGGGGATAAAAAAGATAGCCACCCCCAGGCCTTGGATAAGACGTGAAAACATAATCACTTGCAAGCTGACCTGTGGAGTGAAATTAGACTGGTAAAAGAAGGCCATCGAAAAAAGAAAGAAGGAGAGCGACGATACTATCCTCAGATCAAATCTAAAGAGGTTTTTGCCGATCCAGGGGGAGAAAAGCACCGGGAAGATACCAACTGGTGCCACTGCCACCCCCGCCCAATAGGCGTCGTAGTTCATCTGCGTTTGCAGCCACAGAGGGACCGTGACCGTACTGCCAAAGTAGATCAGATAGCCGACCGTTGCCACTAGGGTACCAAACGCAAAGTTTCGGTTTTTGAAGAATGAGAAGTCGACGATCGGAAATTTTTCGTAATGGTTCCAGACAAGGAAATAAGAAATACAGATCGCGGAGACTACGCCAAGAATGCAAATCGTGCTGGATTCAAACCAGTCGAGGTCTTGACCTTTATCCAGCATGACCTGTAAGCAGGCCACACCAGCGGCCAAAAGGAACAGACCTACCCAATCGATGGGGTGACGAGTAATTTCTGATTCGCGATCCTTCAGCATATTCCATGTAATCAATGCGGAGAATAGGCCTAGGGGAACGTTAATGTAAAAAATCCACGGCCAAGAATAAGTTTCCGTTAAGTATCCGCCTAAAATGGGCCCGATGATAGGGGCGACAATGACCACCATGCCCCAAAAGCCTAAAGCGGCTCCCTGCTTATCTGGGGGATTATTGGCCAACAAAAGGCTTTGAGAGAGCGGAATTAAACTGCCTGCAACTGCGCCCTGCAGCACTCTCAGCGCGATCAGCATGTTGAGATTTTGTGATAATCCGCAGAGGAGCGAAGTAAAGGCAAAAAGGATGATCGACCAGCAAAACAGTTTAACCCGGCCAAAATAATCGGAGAGCCATCCTGTCAGCGGTAAGATGATAGCGTTGCTAGCAGAAAACGAAGTAATGACCCAAGTGCCCTCGTCCGCACTGACAGACATGCTGCCAGCTATATACGGGATGGCTACGTTAGCAATCGAGCTATCCAAAATTTGAATGAATGTACCTAATCCTAGAGCTATGTTGAGAAGAAAAAGTGTCCGGCTCTTGTAAAACCCTTTAGACTCTTTCATGGGCCGACAGGGGCCAAGTTGTCCTGGAGGATTTTTTCCATAAGCGCGTCGACTTCGTTCATGGACAATTCAAAGACACTTGTAGTAGCGACAGCTTCAGTAGAGGGGGATTGGGCTACTATAGGTAAATTAGTTTCTGCAACATTGACATCCACCTTAGCTGAGAGGCCTAAACGGAGCGGATGCTGTTTTATCTGCTCAGGGTCTAGCCCGATGCGCACGGGGACACGTTGTACAATTTTGATCCAATTGCCTGTGGCGTTCTGAGGCGGAATAAGGGAAAAGACGCTACCCGTGCCGAAACCGATACCTATCACTTTTCCGTTGTATTTAACTTCCCTGCCATAAATGTCAAAGGTGACGACAGCAGGTTGCCCGATGCGCATATTGGTAAGCTCGGTTTCTTTATAGTTGGCATCTACCCACATATGTGTCAGCGGGATTACCGCCATGAGAGCATTATTCGGGGAAGCCCACTGGCCAAGTTGCACAGCCAGTTGTGCAACGTAGCCTGTGGTGGGTGCATAAATAGAACAGTGCTTTAGACGATAGAAAGCATCTCGCACTACAGCCCTTTGCGTGGTGATGAGTGGGTGCTGCTCAATTGTAGTGTTTCCAGCCGCGTCTTGCGCGATTTTGAGTTGATACTGTGCCTGCTCTAGTTGCTTTCTAGCGCCCACCAAGTCATCTTTCGTCCGGTTGAACTCTTGCTCAGAGATACCCCCAGTTCCTTCTAAGCGGGAGCGCTGGTCATAGTTGAATTGCGCCGTAGCGAGCTGCGCCTGTTTGACACCCACATTTGCTTCGCTTTCGTGAACACTATTGTACAATTGCCTTACCTGCAGAATAGTTGCGGCCAATCCACGGAGCTCCTTGTCATAGGCCACTTGGTAAGCGGTGGGGTCAAGTTGGATCAGTAGCTGTCCTTCCTTGACCAGATCTGTGTTGTCTGCAAAAAAAGCGATAGGCGTACCAGGAATCACCGAGGTGATGACGATCATATCCCCATTGACGTAAGCATCGTCTGTCGTTTGATGGTACTTTAGGTAGCAAAACCAAAAGGTAAACCAGCTCAAGCCGATCAACACCAAGCCCAGCGTGAGATAGATCACCATCTTGCTACGCTGGTGCTGCTCTTTATCGCCTTTGCTTGCCAGCTGCTGAAGGGCAGAGCTAGAATCCTTCTGTATGTCGGGCATCTAACCTATCCAAGGTAAAATTTGACAATGTAAGGATGACAATAATTTAATGCAAAGCGAAGCGTGGGAGAGCAGTAGAAGGCTTTTTATTCGTCGATAAGTCCGCCTGGCGTTATAGAGTCTGGGTAGCAAAAACCTTCCAGCAAGTCCTTCAAGGATGTAGGTCTTATTTTGGCTGTAACTCTACCGTTGCGCATGGGCACGTTCTGGCCAGCTAGGGCTGGTGGCGGACTAACCTTTAGAACCTTTACCGAGAATTCTAAGCTGAGCTATTTTGCGATGAATTCGCCGTCTTGTCTTATGGATAAGCAGTGAAATGGAGCTGTCGACTATCAAAAGGCTAGCCGGTTTTTCTTTTTAGCGGGATCAGCCAAGAGAAAGGGGAGCCCCCCTGGCAAGTAAAAGAGAAGCTCCCCTAAGCGAAAATATTATTTCTTCTTTGCAAGCGCAGAAAAAATATTTGCCACTTTTTGTGCCTGAGCCAAATTCAAAACCGAATCTCTGAAAGGCTTGAAATGAGCAGTCCCATCTTTACTGCGTATACGTACGGTGTCGATTACAAAGTTACCGTTGCAATATGTGTAATGATCGGTCACTTTGCCGTCGTAGACGCGTTTAAAATAGAGAGGCATTCCGTGCTTAGTAGTATTAACAGTCCATTTCTTGTTCAAATTGAGGCGTTTCAGGGTAACCCCGGCTGCATTGCAGATATCAACAGGTGATTTGTTGATGTTTTCAAAAGTAATTGATGTCATAAAATTCTCCCTTTTTGAAGTGTTTCAACAGAGGCCACCGTTGGCCTGTGCGTACATTTTTAAAAATTAAGAATTGCAAAAATAGGGTAGAAAATACCCTAATAGAGAGTCATTCGAATTTTCTGGCTATGAATCAGGTCGCTTAAGGGGGTCTTGTGGCAGATATCGAACGGATGGCGCAGTATTCGCTCAAAAATGCAGATACTATTAGGCGGATTTGCGCCCCGCTAGAGCAGTTTCGCGTGAAGCACTTCTGGTGCAGTAGAACCTCTGAAGATGGTCAGTTCCTGTGCATCGGAAGTAATCCCGCCTTACATGAAGACTATTACTTATCGAAAAGCTACTTGGATAATCCCTCTTTTCGAAGCCCAAAACTGGTCGTACCCGGGTTTTACTTTCACCAGAACTACGAGGACGACAAGTATAAGAAAACCATAGAAAATTACAGAGAAAAGTTTGATACTGAATTTTGCGCTATCCACCTCCTGAAGCAAGGCAAGGAGCTAATACGTTGTGGATACGCCTCGACCCCCGCCAATGCGTCGAAGTTCAACACCCTCTTTTCAAACAACATAAAATTGTTTGAAAAATTCAATAGATACTTCTTGAGGGAAGCTAGTAATTTGTTCGCGAAGGGCATTAATTACTCCGTTAATTTAGTGAAAGAAATCGGGGAGCGATTTGATCAAAAAAGCAGCCTTTATTTTTTAAGCAAAGAGGAGAAATGCTCTTTTTTAGGTCGCTTAGAGCCTGAGCTTGTCAACATCAAAAAGCTGAGCCCCCAAGAAATGTGCTGTATGAGGTTTTTGACCGAGGGGTTATCCGCGCCTCTTATTGCTGCCAGGATGGGTCTTTCTGCGCGCACGGTGGAACATTACCTCGACTCTGCTAAAGATAAGCTATTCTGTGAGTCAAAACGCGAGCTATTCAGGTATGCCACGCTGCTGCAGACGACCTGCGGCTTTTTTGGGGATGAGTAGCAGCCTTTAACCCTTTGACAAATGGCAGAGGGTAAAAGGCGTAAGCGCTTTCTTGTAGCAGCAAGCCCGCGCTCTGCAGATTTTTGGAAGAGCATTTCGCATTAACTGTCTGTTCGGTTATCCTAGCCGTTCTTTACTACCTTGGAGCGAGGGCTTTTTTGTATGTCCAGAATGGTAAATGTCTCCAATGTGCTCTCTGCATCGCGTGGCCTGTTGGCGTTGATTTTTCTGGTGCCTTCTCCAGCAACCCGCGGCCTGGTGATCGCATTGGCTATGCTTACGGACGGCTTGGATGGGTTTTTAGCGCGGCGTTGGCATCAAACTAGTCAGTTCGGCGCGATGCTTGACCCTTTGATGGACAAGTTTTTTGTGATCTTTGTGCTGGGCGTGCTGCACTTTGAGGGCGCGGTCCAGTTTCCGCAAATTGCGGCTCTTCTTTGTCGCGATGTGGCCATAGTGATCTTTGGCATTCATCTTTACAAGGCGGGCGAGTGGTCGCGCTACTCTTTCAGAGCAATTTGGAGCGGTAAGGTGACGACTACGTTGCAGTTTTTTGTTTTATTAGCTCTAAGTTTTGGTTACCCGGTCCCTAGCTATGTTTATCCAGCTTTTGTGGTGCTCGGCATATTTGCGTTGATTGAGCTTTCGCTCATGGCGCGTCAACAGGGAGATCCGATCGGATGAAAGTCGCTTGGAGCGTGTTTGTATTAGATGGCGGTGTCTCTGGAATTTCTACCTATGTATTGTCCTTAATCCGTGCCTTGAGCGGGGTAGACCAGACGAACGAGTACGAGATATTGCTCCCCTGGCCGGCGCAGTCTATGCTGCCTCCTCTAAGCGGTAAGTTCAAAATTAGGCCGTCGCGGCCTTTGGTAAACAGCCCCTTGATAAATATTTTATGGCATAACTCGCTTTTACCAGCTCTCGCCCGTAGCCGCGGCTACGATCTCGTTCATTTGCCCAGTATTCGCCGCATCCCCCTGATCAAGAGCTGTTGTCTGGTGGCGACAGTACACGACATGGCCCCTTGCGCTATGCCCGAGAAATATGACGCCTTGCGCTGGTTCTACCACCAACATGTGCTGGGGCGCTTGATCCATAGATGTGACCGGATTATTGCCGTGAGTCATCATACTAAAGCGGATATCGTGAAGTACACTGGGTATCCAGAAAATAAGATAGATGTCATTTATTCAGGCATCGACCAGAGCGTCTTTCAGCCTCATGCAGGAGACGCGGTTCTTCAGCAGCGTTACGGCTTATATAAACCGTTTTTGGTCTATGTCTCGAGAATCGAATATCCTGCTAAAAATCATTTAAATCTCATCAGAGCCTTCGAGCTATTGAAGCAAAAGTATGACTTGCCGCATGAACTGGTTTTTGCTGGCCCTGAGTGGTCCGGAAGCGAGGTAGTGACTAATTATATCCTGCATAGTCGCTACAGAGACCAGATCCGTTCATTGGGGGTTATTCCGACTGAGGATGTGGTGCGGCTTTATTCCGCTTGTGACTTGATGGTATTCCCCTCTTACTTCGAAGGATTTGGTTTTCCCCTGTTGGAGGCAATGGCTTGCGGTGCACTGGTGGCCTGTTCTAACGCCACCGCGCTCAAAGAGCTTGCAGAGGGCTATGCAGAGCTTTTTAATCCGCGCGATCCAGATGATATAGCCCAAGCAATGCTCAATGTACTGAATAGTCCTGAAAAAGAGCTGTTGCGGGCCCGTGGGCGCGTGTACGCCTCCAAGTTTCGTTGGGAGGCCGCCGCACAGCAAGTATTAGAGACCTATCAAAAAGCACTCGATTCATGACCGTTGCGATTATTATGCGCTCTATGAACGAGCAGCCGTACGTGGAACAAGTCTTTGAGGCACTGCGTAAGCAGAGCTTCCGCGATTTTACCTTATATAACGTGGACTCAGGATCAACGGATGGCACCTGGGAGTGTGTTTGCAGAGAAAATTCTAGGGCAGACAAAAGACGCCGTATCCGCCTGGAGCAGTATGTGCCGGGTAAGGTGCTGAATGACACGATTGCGCTGACGACTGAGCCTATCATTGCTCTTTTGAACGCCGACGCTATTCCCCTCTCTACCGCATGGCTGGAGGAACTTGTACAACCCCTGTTGCGCAATGAAGCCGATGCTACGTTGAGTAGGCAGATCGCTAGGAAAGATGCCCATTTTATCGTAAAAAACGATTATCTGCGTGCCTACGACCCGGCCCGGTATACAACGCAGTCCCTCGATCTATTTTCGGCAGTATCCTGTGCCTTTAAACGGTCCATATGGGAGCAATGCTCTTTCCCTTCAGAAGGGTATGCGGAAGATTGGGCCTGGTTTCAGGCATGTCGGCAGCTAGGTATGCGGTTTCGTCTTGCGGCGGGTTCTGTGGTCGAGCACTCCCACAACTATTCACTGAATGCTTTGTATCGCAAGCGCTTCCGGCAAGCGAAGACGTTTGTTAGGGTGGACGGCGTGCCTCCCTCTGCCTGTAAGCAAGCGCTAGCCGCCCTAAAAGAGGTAGCGCGAGATCTCTACAGCGCCGCCAAGTGCCTACAATTCCATACTATCCCCTACAATATCGCCTATAGGGGCGTCATCCACGCAGCTACCTATTGGGGCCGCAAAAAAGCGCAGGGTTAGCCCGTAGGCCCTGCAAAATTAAAAAGTGTTGCAGTCTAGGTGTCCAAGATGCGTTTCCGATCCATTCTTCAAGAGGGTTGCGTGGTTAGAGATGGCAATAATTCATTATCCCTAGGAATGTGGGTTTAAAACGCTCTTTAGCGTCAGCGGATGTTTGGTTGTGTATTTCTAGTTTCACTTGCTGGGATTTTTGGTTAATAAATTCGCCCTTACCTTTTTCGCGGACGCTGCGGGTTTCCTCTAAGAGTTTCAAGCGGCTAGTTTGCGGGCGCCACAAATTTCGTCGGCCGATTGGATCTAATTTGCTTCAAGTTGTACGCTAATGTAGATCAAGGACGGTCTAGTAAACATTTTATTTATTTGGAGCAGTTCGGCCCAACTCATGAAGAGCTGTCAATAGCAAAAGCGTGGTGTATGACGCAAGATATGTCTACAGAGTTTGCCGATTCGCTGGCGCAAGCACTAAGAGCACTGGGAGAAAAATTTGGGGGTAGCTAGCAAGCAGCTCGATAGGATCTTAGCTCGCCTCGCTTGGAGCCTTTGGACAGAGCTTGGGATAGCAGGCCTTGAACGGGGTCACGAGTCGTTTGCCGTCGCGCCCGAAAAGTTAATTCTACTGACTTCGGTTTTGTCGGAGTTCGATCCGCGTCTGCGCGATGAGGCACTTGATTGGTGTAGCCGGTATCATCATTTTATTTGCCCTATCCGTCTTCAAATTCTTGCGAAGAGATACAAAGTCTTTGTGCCAAGGCCCTTCTCAATTTTTTCAGCGACGGTCAATGCTGCTGTAACCATGCGGACCAAATGGATTGTCTTACAAGCAGAGTCGCCTCTGAAATTTCGGCCCAGCGGCAAATCAGTTCTTCGAGATTTTGAGGCTCCCTCGATGATCTACTTTCGTTTGCAGGCTTTTTTAGGGGTGGGCGCACGCGCTGATGTCCTGGCTTTTCTACTGCATCAAGAGAACGGCGGCTTTACCGCTTCTGACTTAATAGAAATAGGCTACTCCAAGCGGCGTCTTGCGCAAATTTTAGACGATCTCGCGGCCGCTGGAGTGCTCACCAAAACAATGGTTCGCAACCATTGGCGTTATGTTTTTGCAAGGATTGACCCATTCATTCACCTACTAGGGGGCCTGCCGCAGAACATGGTATATTGGGATCGCGTGTTGGCGGTTTTTTTGCCTATCCGTGCTTGCCTCCACGAGACTGAAAATGCCCCATTGGGTGTGCGAGCCGTCGATATGCGAAACCTGCTAAATACGCTCAAAAACCAACTCCTACAGCTTGGGCTAAATCCACCAGCCCTGCAAAAGATATTGAGGCTTATTGGGAGAGCTTAGTCGCGTGGATCTTAGATTTTTCTGCTTTTTATCGCGTCCAGAAGCGATAGGGTGCGCTAAACTCAATGGATATTCTTGCGTTTTTCTAACTGCTGGGCGTAAAAACAAAAGTTGAATGCCTAGCCTAGGCGCAATGAAACTGTGTCGGTCGAAAAATTTCAAACCGTGGTTAGTGAGTGATGTCCAAGTATTCTCTGCATGGGTCTTTGGCATTCGACGAGCGGGTTGAAGCTGACATGAAGCGGATCGTGGATGCCATTACAAGCGACCCGCAGGGAGATCAGGTTAATTCTATCGTTCTTCTTGGAGGATACGGGCGCGGGGAGGGCACGCCTTTTAAGGTCAAGGGGACAGAAGTGCCCTTCAATGACTATGACCTTGTGGTGGTGGTCAATCTTAACAGAAACAGGCGGTTTTCTAAGAATTTTTCCCAGCGTATGCAACTGCTCAAACAGAGCCTAAAAAAGCAGTTAGGCATTACTGTGGACCTCTACGTTCACTGCCTCTCATCACTAAAGCGAGCCGAATGTTCTCTGCTCAACTACGAAATGCAAAATGGTCATCGCGTGCTGTGGGGAAATCCCAAAGTTCTCGAGATTATGCCCAAAGTTTCGCTAGAGGCGGTATCTCTGAGCGAAGGCAGCCGGTTGCTGATGAATCGAGGCAAGCTGTTGCTGGATATACGAGGGCGATTGCGCGACCCTAAACCTTTGACTGAACAAGAAACAGTCTGTTTTCGTAAATTCCTTTGGAAAAATCACTTGGCCTTTGGCGATTGCCTTCTTCTTTTGAAAAAAGAGTACGATGTGCTCTATCGATTAAAAGCGGGACGCATTCAGAAATATGAAGAGTCGCAAGAAATCCCCGAGGCTCGCTGGATGATCTCGTTATATCAGCGTGCGGTTGCCTTTAAGCAGCGGGGAGAGATCGAATTGTTAAGCGGGACGGATTTAGTGGAAGAGTGGTATCGCACTAAGAGCTATTGGTTAGAATTTTTTTTGTGGTTTGAAGGAGCTCGCTTGGGAGTTGAGTTAGCGTCTTGCCAGGATTACTGCAACGCGATTGCTCTCAGAGAACCGAAGAGTTTCGCTTCAGTACTGCGTAACTTTAGCTTGCTAGGCGGTCGCATGGTTTATCCGTCGGTAGCTTGGGCTTGTGTGCCTCTACGTAAACGCTTGTGTGCAGCTCTCTATCTTCTTTTACAAGAAAAAGGCGGGGATTTTTTGTTGGCACAGCTTTTAGGGGGTGGAGGGACGCTCGGGCAGCAGGTTGAGCGATTTTATGCTATGCGCTTGAGGTGTTCGTGAATCTTTTCTTTTTTATCGATGCACTGGGCTGGGAGGTGCTGCAGAGGCACAGCGATTTTTTAGCCGATTTGGCGCCGCATCGCAAGCCGCTCCGCACGATTTTTGGCTATAGTAGCGCTTGTGATCCGGCGATTATTTCGGGCCTGCTTCCCAATGAAAATCAGCACTGGTCAAGCTATTACTACTCCCCAGAGACCTCGCCATTTAAAAATCTCTGGTGGTTGCGGCTGCTGCCCGCATTTCTAACCAATCGGCACCGCGTCCGCAGTCGTCTGAGCAGGTTGGTGCGTAGGCAGTTGGGCTACACCGGCTATTTTGAGCTTTATTTTATCCCTTTCGAAAAACTGCAGTATTTTGATTACGTCGAAAAAAAACGCATTTATGAGCCAGGTGGGCTGGTTCAAGGAAAATCCATTTTTGATCTAGCGGCCGAGCAAAGCATTCCCTACCATGTCAGCGGCCCACTTCTTTCGGATCAGGAAAAGCTCAGGCGGTTAACTTATGATTTAAAAAATCGACAACTGGCGTTTACCTATGTCACCTTAGGAAAACTAGACGGTGTGATGCACACCCACGGTAATGCTGGCAATCTGATCGACGAGCAAATCGCCTGGTACGATCAGCAAATTCGCGCGGTCTTTAAGTGCGCGCAGAAGCGTTACTCTGAGGTTGCTCTTCATGTTTTTTCTGATCACGGTATGCATAACGTTAGCCAGACCCTAGACCTACAGAGAGAAATAAAAAAACTAGGTCTCAAATATGGCGTAGACTATGTAGCGATGTACGACGCTACGATGGCTCGCTTTTGGTTTTTAACGGATCATGGTCGAAACGATATCGTGGGATTGTTGCGCAGTCTTAAGGCAGGATCTATCTTATCCGATGAACAGCTTAAAAAATGGGGAGTATTTTTTCCAGATCGTCGATTCGGCGAAATCATCTTTCAAATGCACTCTGGCGGGCTTATTACGCCTAGTTTTGTGAACGACAAATGGCTTCCCGGGATGCATGGCTATCCACCAGAAGATGCTGATTCTCACGCTTCTTTTGCCTCGAGTGAACCAATTCCCGAGGGAATTGAGGGAATTGAGGATATTTTTAAAATGCTAAAGTGCGGGCTTACGCACTGAACCCGCGAGCTTGAGTTAGGCTTCCCTGTCTGGAAAGCTAAAAAGGTCTTTGACGGCCTGAAGGGTTACGTCGCGCCCAATGGCGGCGATGGCGTCTGTTAGGGGGATGTTTTTAGGGCAGACGCGTACGCAGTTTTGTGCGTTGCCGCAGTCGTGGACGCCACCCTCTTGCATGAGGGGATGAAGACGCTCTGCAGCCTGCATGCGGCCGGTAGGGTGTGCATTAAACAAGCGCGCTTGAGCTATGATCTGCGGGCCGACGAATTTGCTGCGTGCATTCACCTGAGGGCACGCTTCCGCGCAGCACCCGCAGGTCATGCAGGTGCTGAGTATGTAGCGCACTTCTTGCGTTTGCTGGCTCATTTTAGGGCCGGGTCCGCGGTCGTAGGCCCCATCGACTTCAATCCACGCATGCACTTTCTTCAGATTCTCAAACATGTTACTGCGGTCGATGATGAGGTCACGCACGAGGGGGAATTTAGTCAGAGGGGCGATTGTGATGACATCGCTTGCCGTAGCGAGCAAAATCTGTTCAATGAGGGCTGTACAGGCTTGGCGCGGTTTGCCGTTGATGAGCATGGAGCAAGAGCCGCACACCTCTTCTAAACAGCCTTGCTCCCAGACGATGGGTTCTACCTTCTCGCCTTTATTGGTGAAGGGATTTTTCTGGATTTCCATCAGAGAGGAGATAACGTTGGCGAAGGGGACGAGGTCGAAATCAAACTCTTGCCAATATTGGTGGCCTGGTGCTCCACGATAAATGCGCAGGGTATAGCTTTGCGCCATAGGCTCCTTCAGAAGGGCGGTTTAATGGTGGTGGGTACATTTTTGAGCGCGGGCTTCAGTTTTTTCGCTTCTAGATAGCTGCGTGGGGTAGGGTCTAGATAGGCTGTATCTACCGGTTTGTAAGTGAGCTCGGGCTCATCTTTGCTATAGCTAGCAATGGTTGTTTTTAGCCAGTTTTTATCATCGCGGTTGGGAAAATCACGCTTAAAATGTGCCCCTCGAGATTCATCGCGCGCTAAAGCGCATTTGGTGATGACGATGGCCAGTTCAAGCATGTAGCGGAACTGATTAGCGAAGATGTACGTTTGATTGGCAAAACGCGTGCGGTCGGCCAGGGAAATATGTTGATAGCGCTCGCGGTACCCTTTTAAAGCATCAAGAGTGTTTTTGAGGTCGTGATTATTGCGTGCGACGGTGACATGTTTGACCATTAGTTTGGACATTTCGCCATACAGCGCGAAGACGTTTTCAGGGCCCTCGCGAGCCATCAGGTTATCGTGAAAGTCGGTTTCGATGGCGAGTTCGTGTTCAAAGATGGAAGCGGAGGTCTCTTCGTGGGTGTGGATAAGCGCTTGAAGGTAGCGTTCTATCTCTACGGCGGCAGTGAGACCGCCAAATATGCATGAGAGCAGAGAGTTAGCGCCAAGGCGGTTGGCCCCGTGAAATTCGTAATCCGATTCACCGGCGTTGAAACAACCCGGCAGGTTGGTCATTTGACGATAGCGATTAGAGCGATCAGGTGCGTCTACAGCTGGCCAGTCTACCCAGCTGCCGCCCATCGAATAGTGGACCGCCGGGAAGATTTTCATCGGTAGTTTGCGAGGGTCTTCATTGGTAAATTTTTCGTAGATGTCTAGCACTGCTTCTACTTTTTTTTGCGCGGTGGCAGACAGGTGGGAGACGTCCAGGTAGACCTGTTGAGAGCCATCGACGCCCAGGCCCAGTTCGCAGACGCGCAGAATCTCGCGCGCTCCCACGTCGCGTCCCACTAGGTTGCCATAGCCTGGATAGAGTTCTTCGAGGAAATACCAAGGCTTACCGGTTACGCCACAAGTGATGGTTTGCCCGTCGGTTGTGGTTAACGTTTTGCTGGAGTCTCCTGGTACCCAGATGCGCCCTCCTTCACCCCGCAGTGATTCGGACATAAGGCGTAGTTTATCAGCTCCTGGAATAGCAGTGGGGTGGATTTGGATAAATTCGGCATTGGCATAATGCATACCCTGTGTATAAAGGCGCCCATTTGCTGAACCGGTACAAAATTTTGAATTGGTAGAAAGTTTGTAGATCATGCCAGGGCCGCCGGTAGCTATCAGTACGGCGTCGCCTTTCAGGATTTCAAGCTTAAGGTTGAAGAGGTTCATCGCTACGATGCCTTTGGTGTCGCCATGGCTATCGCGGATGAGGCGCATGAACTCCCAGTACTCATATTTTTGGACAAGCCCTTTAGCTTCGAAACGGCGTACTTGTTCATCAAGCGCATAGAGAAGTTGTTGGCCGGTAGAGGCCCCACAGAAGGCTGTGCGGTGGTAGAGCGTGCCGCCAAAGCGTCGAAAGTCTAAATTTCCCTCAGGGGTGCGGTTAAAGGGACAGCCGAAGCGATCTAGCATATTGATGATGGCGGGGCCTGCAAGGCACATTTCTAGCACGGGTGGCTGGTTGGCGAGGAAGTCGCCGCCTTTTAAAGTGTCGTAGGCGTGGATGTAGGGGGAATCATCCTCGCCCATCAGGTTCATGGCAGCGTTAATACCCCCTTGGGCACATACAGAGTGCGAGCGCTTCACCGCGCTGAGGCAGACTAATTTGACGTGGCAGCCTTTTTCGGCCAGCTTCATGGTGGCAGACAGGCCCGCTAAGCCTCCTCCGACGACGATAACTTGACGGGGTTTGCTGTCGGTCATCTCATAGCCTCAGATTTATCCAGTAGGTGCCAATGACAGAAGCTAGTCCCAGGAAAGCAGTTAGGATCATCAAAACAGTTGTGACGATAAGCCACAGCCATTGCGAACGGGCTGTAAGCGTTACTCCCCATTTGATCATAGCCGTCCAAAGCCCATTAAAGGCGTGAAAACAGGCTGCTAAGACAAAGATGGCATAGAGGGCCACTAGCCAAGGTTTTTTGAACACATCGCGGATCATGAGCAGGGTGGCTGTGCCGAAGTCTTTCCCCACGGCAATCACTTCGCCATCTGCGACCGGTTTGCGGCTTAAGGCTGCGACCCAACGGGCGTGCTGGTAGCTCTCTTGCTGTTCTTGCAGCAGAGCGGCTTTTGATGGGTCGTATGTTTCTTCGGGAGGCCCAAATAGTAGCTCCTTAGCAGAAAAATAGGTCTCAGGAACTTCTGTGTAAGCGTTTACAACTTTTGACTGAACTTTTGCGATACGAGAATGGTCATAGATATCGACATCGAGTCGGTTGGCGAGGGTATAGAGCCCAGAATCAAAGCTGATGCGAGTCATGTAGTAGTTTTGGCCTCCTATCTCGGCTTCCCAAGGCGCCTCTAAAAATCGCATGTGCAGCACGTGCAAGAAAATCGCAAAAAGTAATAGCCATGAGGTGAGCCTCATCCAGGTGAATGCTTTGTTGCGCGCATATTTGCCTAAAGCGGGCTTAGATCCATCGGAAGGCCATGAATTGGCTTC
Source organism: uncultured bacterium (assembly GCA_964445105.1). Classification (GTDB taxonomy): domain Bacteria; phylum Chlamydiota; class Chlamydiia; order Chlamydiales; family JAJFMA01; genus CAWBNS01. The sequence continues at coordinate 43,929 of CAYUJS010000005.1, forward strand.
TGAGGTAAGCAAATACCTCACTCCCCAGAATATGTGCGTGGCAAAGGGCACAGCTAAAAAGAGGGTTTCAATGATGGGTAAGTAGGGGAGATGGTGGATATCTTGTACAGCCGCAATAAAGCCCTCTCCGTCGGCTCCTACAAATAGAGCGGCCTGCGAGTTTGTTAATAGGTGCAGAATGAGAAAAAGTGCCATCCATATGCCCGTCAGCGAGTGTGTACGCCGCCAGACAAAGGAAGTAGGGAGCGCTTGGGCCTTGGGAGTCATAGAATTTGGAAGGCAGCGTTCAGCGCTTGGAGACTGCCTGAAAGGTCGGGCGCGATGCTGGATAGGTGCGTAGAGGCGTAAGAATCGGCTATATCAATGCTACATGTAGGCTCTTGAACCTCGAATTCTGGCTCCCAACCACCTCCGAGGGCGCGGTAGACGTCGATGATGGTAAGGAATACATTAGCTTGGGTTTCGACTAGGTTTAGTTGTGAACTAAAGAGGTTGCGTTCGGCATCGAGCACGGTGAGGTAGTCGGTTTGTCCGTTGTCGTACAGTAGTTTTGCTAGGCTTAGGTAGTTCTCCAAGGCCCTCACCTGATCGCTTTGTGCTTTTAGTAGAGACGTGGATAGTTGATGCGCGATTAGCGCATTATTGACCTCTTTGAAGGCTGTTTGGATGGTTTTTTGATAGGTGTAGATGAGTTCTTGCGTTACCCAATAGGCGCTGCGCGTTTGAAAATAAATTTGACCGCCTTGAAAGAGGGGGCCCAAAAGTGAGGAGGCTATATTCCAGTTGCGTGCAGCTGGTGTGAAGGTATTATCGAGGCCACTTCCCGAAAATCCCAGTATACTAGAGAGATTGAAAGAAGGGAAAAAAGCAGCCCTTGCGATCCCTAGCCTGGCATTTGCGGCGTAGAGGTTTTGTTCTGCTTGGAGAATATCTGGGCGTTGACAAAGAATTTCCGATGGCAGGTCGCAAGGTATTTCGGGTGCGCGCAAGCGGTCAATGGTTTTTCCACGGCAGATCTTTTCGGGATTGCGGCCAATCAGCACTGAAAGTTCGTTTTCTTTTTGTGGAATCAATACTTGCAGCTGTATTTTTTGTATACGCGCTGTTTCGAGGTCAGCCTCTGCTTGATTGACCGGCAATTCGGAGGTAAGGCCCTCTTTAAATCGCAAAGCGGCCAGCTCTAGAGAGTAGATGCGCGATTTCAGGGTATCTTCAGCGATCACAAGCTGTTTATCTAGGGTCCGTAGCTCAACGTAGGCTCGGGCAACGGCACTGATCAGCGTAATGATGACTCCTCGTTGCATCTCTTCGCGGTTTAGCAGCTCATGTAGAGCTGCTTGTGTCGTGTTGCGGATTTGACCCCATAGGTCGACCTCGTAAGAGATGTTAGCTTGTGGTGCAAAGATGTCCAAGGTGCGCACAGCGCCAGGGCTCAGCGGCGTAGTGATTTGCGAGGACTCTTGTCTGAGTGCCGTAACGCTATATCCAAGAGAGGGCCAGAAGGGAGCCTGTGCGATACCAAGGCGCGCGTAGTATTCGTTGACAGTGGCAACGGCCAGAGCTAGGTCCCGGTTATTCGCGAGCGCCTCTTCGATCAGTTCATTGAGAACGTGGTCTTCAAATAGCTCCCACCAAGGCATATTGGCGATGATCTGGGGCTCGTCGCTTGCTACGCGCCATTCGCAAGGTGTAGGCCAGTCGGGGCGACAATTTTGAGGTGCAAAATTGCACGATGGAGCTAGCCCGACAAGAAGGCAAGTAGTCGCTATGAGGGCGGTTCGCATGTCTCTCCCTTGGCAGGTTTTTGTTTGGGTTCCACCAATTCTTGTAGAATGCGGTAGAAGAGGGGTACGAAGAAGATGGCTAGCAGCGTGGCAGCGGTCATGCCTCCTAGCACGCCTGTACCGACCGAGTGGCGACTAGCGGCGCCCGCCCCGGTGCTGGTGACCAGAGGGATAACACCAAACACAAAGGTCAAGGAGGTCATCAGGATCGCTCGAAAGCGCATGTGACAAGATTCGAGAGCGGCGTCTACGATGGACAGGCCTTCTTTTCGCTTCAGTTCTGCAAACTCTACGATCAAGATAGCATTTTTGGCAGAGAGTGCAATGAGAGTAACGAGGCCGATTTGGAAGTACACATCATTACTCATGTCGAAGAAATAAACGGCCAGCAGCGCCCCGAGAATGCCGAAGGGGATTGCGGAAATCACGGCGAAGGCAAGAGACCATTTTTCATAGAGCGCAGAGAGAATCAGAAAGACGACCACGAGGCCGGCGACGACCACGAGGTTACCGGAACCCTCTGTTTGTTTTTCTTGGTAGGATTCTCCGCCCCAGGCGAAGCCAAAATCGATTGGCAGAATCTCTTTTGCAACCGCTTCCATAGCTTCCATCGCCTGTCCTGAGCTATACCCCGGTGACGCTTGGCCATTAATTTTAGAGGCTTGAAAAATGTTGAAGCGATTGAGCACATTGGCGCCCATGGAATAGCGCCAATTGATGAGAGATTTCAATGGAATCATTTCGTCTTTGTCGTTTTTTACGTACGCTTCTCCAAGGTCTTCTGGGCGCGCGCGCGCGGATGGCTCGGCTTGAATCATAACCTGAAAAACACGCCCATATTTATTGAAATCGTTGATGTAAAGTGAGCCTATTAAGCTCTGTAGGGTTTGGAAGACGGAACTAATTGGCACGCCAAGCATCCTGCTTTTATCGCGGTCGAGATCGACAAAAAGCTGCTGAGAGTAGACGTTAAGGCTAGTGCTCAGGTTTTGCAGCTCGGGCCGTTGTTTTGCTTTTTCGAGAAATAGTTGTGTTGTACTCGCCAAGGCGTCGGCGCCCCCTTGACCGCGGTTTTGCAGCCAGAATTCCATCCCACCTACTGTACCCAGGCCTTGAATAGCTGGGGGATTAAACGGCAAGATCCGCGCTTGCGGGATTTTGTGGAATTGCGAAGCTAAAGAGCCCAGGACAGTTTCGGCCCACATGGAGCGTTTTTTTCGCTCATTCCAGTCTTTGAGAATGACAAAGTAGCTGCCCATATTCGTTTGATTCAAGCTGTCGATGAGGGTGTAGCCGCTAAAAGCCACTATATGTTCGACAGCTGGGTGTTTTTTGGCGATATCGACGATTTGCTCCTTTACCTCTGTAGTGCGGCTGAGGCTAGCTCCGTCTGGCAGTACCCCCAAGGCCATGACATACCCTTGATCTTCGTTGGGCACGAAGCTGGTTGGCACCACCCGATAAAGCAGCACCATACAAGCGATAATGAGAACGAACAAACTCATACCGGTTTTGGGGCGATGAATCATCCAGCGTGCGCCCTTCATGTACTGGGCGGTCAATTTTTCAAAGCCACGGTTGAACCAGTTGAAGTATTTGCTTTCGCCCATTTGTGAGGGTTTTAAAAGCACAGCTGCAAGCGCTGGGCTGAGCGTCAAAGCGACGATGCCCGAGATGACCACAGACACGCTGATCGTGATCGCAAACTGTTTGTAGAGTTGGCCTGCAATCCCTCCTAAGAAGGCGACAGGGATAAATACAGCGCATAAAACGAAGACAATAGCAATCGCCGGGCCAGCTACCTCATCCATGGCTAAGCGTGTGGCGTCGCGCGGAGAGAGCTTTTTCTCGCGCATATTGCGCTCCACGTTTTCGATCACTACGATGGCATCATCGACTACCGTGCCGATCGCCAATACCATGCCAAATAGCGTTAGTGTATTGATGGAGAAGCCCAGCATGTAAAGTCCAGCAAAGGTGCCGATGATCGATACCGGGATAGCCAACAGAGGGATTAGGGTAGCTCGCGGATTTTGTAAAAAGAAAAAGACCACCAAAACAACAAGAAATGCTGCCTCAAATACGGTACGGATTACTTCCTGAATAGAAACTTTGACGAATTCAGTTGTGTCATAGGGGATAGAGTAGACCATGCCGCTGGGAAAGCGCTTCGACAGTCGCTCAACAGTATTTTTTACCTCTTGTGCTACGTCTAGCGCATTGGCGCCAAATTGCTGATACACAGCGATCAACGAGGTAGAAACGCTGTCTAAACTACCGTCTACAGTATAGTTTTGTGCGCCTAGTTCTATCCGGCCGACGTCCTTCACACGTACGTACGCGCCGTCGGGTAGAGCGCGGATAATGATATCGCCGAACTCTTCGGCATCTACTAAGCGCCCTTGTGAGGTGACAGAAAAGGTGAGCTGGACAGGATTGTCCGTCGGCTCTTGGCCAAGTTGCCCTACTGCGTATTGCCGGTTCTGCTCATTGATAGCGTCAGCCACTTCAGAAGTAGTAATGCCAAGCTGCGCCATGCGATCAGGCTTGAGCCAAAGCCGCATGGCGTAATCGCGCGCGCCGATAATTTGCGCGTTACTGACACCCTTAAGACGCTTGATATCGTCTAGAATATTCAGACTCACATAGTTGCTAGTGTAGATTTCGTCATATCTACCATCGGGCACCTGGACAGCTACGATTAGCAGTATACTTGGCGACTGCTGTGTGATCGAGACGCCCGTTTTTTGTACCTCTTTGGGCAGCTGAGGGAGAGCTAAATTGACTCTGTTCTGTGTGTTTACCTGCGCGCTTTCCGCATCGCTGCCAATCTCGAAAAAAACGTTTAAGGTGTAGTTTCCCTGTGCCGAACTGGTTGAGTACATGTAGATCATGTCTTGAACGCCGTTTACTTGTTGCTCGATGGGAGCTGCAACGGTCTCAGAGAGGGTGTTTGCATCAGCGCCAGGATAGGAGCAGGTGACTTGAATCTGCGGTGGGGTGATGTCCGGGTACTGCGCAATTGGCAGCGTAAGCATCGATGCAAACCCGGCCAGCACGATCAAAATAGAGATCACGCCAGCAAAGATCGGTCGGTCAATGAAGAAGCGCGAAATCATGCAAGCCCATCGCTAGATAAGAGGATGAGCCAGCGGCTAGCAGGGCGTTTGGTCAGCTTTTTAGCCTCGTTTGTTTTTTGGAATGTGGGCAGCGGTTCTTCTTTGATTATCTTCACAGGTTGTCCGGGCTGAACTTTGGCCACACCGTTTGTAATGACCTTTTCACCTGCGATTAACCCGTCATAAATGAGCCAATAGCTCTCCAGCCATTCGCCTACATTGACGGGTCGCATTTCGGCCGTACCGTCTGCCTTCACAATGTAGACAAATTTACCCTTTTGACCCTGCATGACGGCCGCTTGCGGTACGAATAATGCCCCCGGTCTTTCCGCTCCGTACACACTTACGCGTACAAACTGGCCCGGTTTTAGCGAACTGTTTGGATTGGAAAATTGCGCACGCACCTCCATGGTGCCCGTCTTAGGGTCTAGCCATGGCTGTGCAAAATTGACCTTGCCCAGCTGGGGAAAGGAGGAGCCATCGGCTAGCAGTAATTTCACGTCAAAGTTCATGTCTTTTGGATAGACGAGGAATTTTTTTTGTCTTTCGCTCTCGTTCTGTAGGATTTCGTTGTCCGAAACATTAAATATCACCCAGATAGGATCTAGGACAGCGACGTTTGTTAGTAACCCTTCAGGGCCCGGTGTAATCAACGCCCCTTCACGGAAGCGCGATCGACCTGACAGGCCTTTAATGGGGGAGGTAATCTTGGCATATCCCAAATTAAGCTCTGCCTCATCCAGCTGGGCTTTAGCTTGGATGACAGCAGCCTTTTTGGCCATGACAGAGGATAAGGCATCGTCCAGGTCTTTACGGCTGGCGGCATTTTTTGCGTATAGGGGTTCCATCCTCTCTGCATCGCGTTCTGCCTTCCAGAGTAGCGCTTTCTGCTCTTCCAGCATGCCTCTAGCGCGTTCAACGGAAGCCACGAATTGGGCGGGGTCTAACTGAAATAACAGGTCATCTTGGTTAACCAATTCGCCTTCAGTGTAGCCAATGGTGTTCAAGTAGCCCTCTACGCGCGCCCGAATCTCTACCAAATGAGAACTTTGCGTCTGCCCTATAAATTCAAAAACAGCGGGGACGGTCATTGGCGTGACCGGAAAGACAGACACTTCAACAGGCGGTAGTTCAGCTGGTTTAGGTTTTCCATGACAACCAGTCAGAATGACGATAAGCGTAACAAGTAGCGTCCTAAGCATAGTTTCCCTGCAGATCCGGTAAGAATCCCATACAACCGATCTTTTGATTAACAGGCAAGAAAAAATTTTATTTCTGCTTGAAACTCAGCGCTTGCTTAGTCTTTGAAAGATTTTATAGACCAATCCAGTACGTACTTTAGAGCCATCAATAACAGCCAAGTCGGCAGTGCGATCCAGAAGGCGCAAAGAAGGCGTTCAAACAAAGATACCTGTATGGTGAATATGGTGATGATCGCAACGAGGAGAGTGAACCCCAATACAATCATGCTACCGAGAGAGATAGGCCGATTAAATATGTCCATGCCTATTGCGTATAGCTTCTCCAACGACAATCGTCAATTAAAGTTTATGTTTTTTACAGCATAGGAAATTAGGGTAGGTTTTTGATCGACCAGGATAAGTAGCTCGCTGCCGGCAAACCAAGCCTACTCTCAAGGCTTCCTCTTCAGGTGATCAGAGCCGCGCTAACCCCCTCTCGAGCGAAATTTGAGCCTGGGTTGGGGCCGCAGGCAAAGGTTCTGGTGGCTAGCACGCCAGGCTGACTATATTCCTGTCATCGGTCTGGCGTTTTGAATTAACTAATAGATTTGGGCGGCGGTTTCCCCGAACATGATGATCTTCTCGCGATTTGTATTAAGGTTGACAACGAACTCCTGACGGACTTGTGTAACGGACGGATCGTAGCAACGTATTAAGAGAGCGAGCTGCGCATGGGCGTAAGAATAAGGCTTGCCCTAGCTGTGCAATCTACCCAATAATGGACCGAGCAAGTACTAAACCTTGCAGGGAAAGATAGTTCTAAAAAATTTAGCAAAACCATGGGGCGCGCCGGGCCCCCGACAAAGTAGAGTTCTCATGTCGACGCAAATTCTCTACAGCAGTGTTCGGCCCAGTTTGAAGCAATCAAAGCTACATCTTGGGTTAATTTTGGGGCTGCTTGGAGTGGGACTTTTTCTTTACATGGGCATCTCCTTGGCCCCCGGTGAGCTGCAGTTTTGGGGTATTCCAGGGTTTTTCGTTTCCGGAGTGCTCGTTACGCTGGGGCTGAAGCCTTATCGAAGGCTAATGACGCTTGAAGGCTGTCCGCATCATCTTAGACTCGGCCCTGGGCATAGAATCGAGTTTGCGTACGCGAGTAGGCCATTCCTGGCCCTGGCTGCAAAAGACATCGCTGAGCTTAGCTACCGAGACGCGGCCGATAGCTATGGAATTGTGGTGCGAGTGCGTGACCTAAAGGCCGTTCAGAAGTTGAGTATTGAACTAGATCTGGAAGCCTATGTGGCAGTGACGCAGCGGCGATACGGGGGCGATCTATTTTTTCCCTTTTTTTCGCAACGCAGTTTTGACCTGCTTGTAAATCATTTTAAAGCCCAGACTGTAAAATATCGTGCATCTTTATGAGCCCCAGCAGGCGTTGCTGGTCATCGACGACTGGCATGGCGGTGATGGCTTGATTTTGATGAGCCTCCATGGCTTTCATGGCCTCCCAAGCCAGCAGGCCGCCCTGTATCGCACGCGGCGCTTTCGTCATCAGTTCTCCGATAGATTTATGTAAAGCATCAGCGCCGTGCGTATGGAGGGCGCGGCGCAGGTCGCCGTCGGTAAAAATACCGCACAGAATGTTCTGCTCGTCGACAATGATGACACAGCCGCAGGCTTTACTGGAGAGCTCTCCAAGAATGTCGCTGACTTTATCTTGAGCCATGCATTTTGGTACGTGCGCGCCATGAATCATTAGGTCGTTTACCTTCAAAGAAATACGCTTGCCTATGCGCCCGGCTGGGTGGTTCAAAGCGTACTCGTTTAATGAAAATTTTTTAGACCGCATGATAGCGATAGTTAGCACATCTCCGAAAATCATCTGGATCGTGGCTGAAGTAGTGGGGGCCAAGTCAAAAGGACATAGCTCTTTAACCAAGGGCAGGCAAATAGTGAGCTGGCAGGCGTGCTCTAGCCGACTATTCGGCGAAGAGACGATAGCAACGGGTACCGCGCCTTTATTGCGGATAAAAGGGACCAGGCTAAGGAGCTCTTCGCTTTCGCCGCTCTTACTCAAAAATAGAAACAGGTCTTTGTTGGCAACCATGCCAAGATCACCGTGCAGAGCGTTGATGGGAGAGATATACAGCGCTTTGGTTCCTGTCGAAACCATAGTAACCGCAATTTTTTTGGCCACGATTCCGCTTTTGCCAATACCTGTCAAAAAGATTGTGCCCTCGCACTTGAGCAAGAGTTGCAGAAGCTTTTCGGCTTCTGCAAGATCGATATGGTCAAAAAAATGTTCGATGTACCTTCGATTGAGTTCGAAGAGCTCTTTGAGCATAATGGGTTACTCCAGGTAGCCAGAAGGGACGATTGTAGACGGTGCGGCCGATCTTGTCAAAAATGACATACAAGAGCAGGATCTGAAGGATGCAACGCAGACAACGGAGACGCAATATGGGTAAGAAGGCAGCCATAGCGGTAGCTTACGGGGATGGAATCGGCCCTGAAATTATGGCAGCTACGCTGCAAGTGCTGCAAGCTGCAGGAGCTCAGCTGGAAATTCATCCGGTAGAGATAGGCGAAAAGGTCTACCTTGAGGGCAACCGGGCTGGCATTCGCCCAGAGACTTGGGACGTTTTGCGGCATGCCGAAGCGTTTCTTAAAAGCCCCATCACCACTCCTCAAGGTGGGGGCTATAAAAGCATCAATGTGACTATCCGCACGCTGATGGGTCTTTATGCGAACGTGCGCCCCTGTGTGTCTTATCACCCCTTTGTGGGCACCAAGCATCCGGTAATGGATGTGGTGATTGTGCGTGAAAACGAGGAGGATCTGTATACAGGCATTGAATACCGTCAGACCCAAGATTCTGTCCAGGCACTAAAGATCATGACCCGTTCTGGCTGTGAACGCATTGTGCGCTACGCTTTTCACTACGCCGTTGCGAACAAACGCAAGAAATTAACCTGTTTCACGAAGGATAATATCCTGAAATTCTCTGACGGCCTCTTCCACCAGGTGTTTGAAGAAATAGCTCAAGAATTCCCCCAAATAGAAAACGAACATTGGATCGTTGACATCGGTGCCGCAAAAATGGCAGACACCCCACAAGCTTTTGATGTGATCGTGCTGCCAAACTTATATGGCGATATCTTGTCGGATGTCGCCGCCCAAATTGCAGGCTCGGTTGGCTTGGCAGGCTCGGCCAATATAGGGGTGCATGGAGCTATGTTTGAAGCCATTCACGGTTCTGCTCCGCGACGCGCGGGGCAAAACCTTGCCAATCCCAGCGGATTGCTGCTCGCCGGCGTGATGATGATGGTGCACATCAACCAGCCTGAAGTAGCCACACAGGTACACAACGCGTGGCTAAAGACCTTAGAAGATGGTATTCATACCTACGATATTTTCAAAGAGGGGATCAGTAAGCAAAAAGTTGGCACCAAAGAGTTTGCCGACGCAGTGAGCCAGCGGATTGGCCAGCAGCCCTCTAGCCTTAAGGCAGTTACCTACACCGCAGATCAAAGTCAAAGAGCTCCCCAAACAAAAGCCACAACCTTTGTCGCGCAACGTAAGGAGCTTGTCGGCGTGGACATCTTTATCGAGGCCCAATCTTCGGTAGAAGAATTACGCATAAAGATGGCCAGCCACAACGATCAGCTGGTTCTGGTCTTGATTACTAATCGTGGAGCAAGGGTCTGGCCCGACACCATTGCCGAAACCACTCTATGCGACCAGTGGCGCTGCCGCTATCAAAGACCGGACGGTAAAACCGTTTCCTTGCAAGAAGTAGTGGGGCTGCTGCAAAAATTGTCACAGGATAACGTAGAGTTCATCCAGACAGAAAACTTGTATACGTTCGACGGGAGCCCCGGCTTTTCGCATGCGTAGCCAAGGCCCCTGATAGCCAAGGCTAGCGCGGTATGATGTTTTAGTGGCTTGTCCGTCCTTTTGCAGAGCCGTTCCTTGCTGGTCCAGAACGCGCGGCTCTGCCAGATTGCTTGCACCAAGTATGCCTCTTTAGGCATACTTTCAGCGAAAGTTGTCATGGAAAGCCAAAACATGAAGCGATTTTTATGGATCGGCCGTAGCCGCGAAGACCTCAAGGAGCTTTCAGACAAAGTGGCTTAATCTAGCTCAAACTGGAGATAGACGTAAGGATGCAAAGACTTTTCGAGAAATGGGAAACGCCAGAATTATAGAGCTTTGAGAGGCAGGAGGAAAGCTCCGGTAACGTTTTTGCCGACTTAGGCTTTGAAAACCCTGAGGAGGCCTTGGCCAAGGCAGAGTTGGCCCGGCAGATAACCAAAACCATCAAACAGCGCAAAATGACCCAAAAGAAGGCCGCTGAAATTTTGGGTATTGACCAGCCAAAGGTTTCCGCGCTAAATCTGCGGAAGACTGCGTAGTTTCTCGCTAGAACGCCTTTTTCGCTTTCTTAGCGAATTAGGCCAAGACGTGAGTGTTGTAGTTCAACCGGCTAAATCACATTCAGGGCTTGGCCATACTTCGATTGGAGATTCTCCTTCTGGTATCCCCATTGCTGCTTTGGGCAAGTAAGGCACTTCTACTGCTGAGATAGGGTTTGCTTTCTTGGCGCACTTTCTGCGTAGTTTAAGACGGTAGTTGTCGCAGCTTATTGAAGATTTGCCCTAGTCTTGTGTGTCCTTCTCCCGGTTTTGCATCCCGATGGCCGTTTTAAGAATGCAGTAGAAAGTCTCTGCTCTCCAAAGCCCTCGCGAGCTGGTACGTATTTGAGCGGTGGTTCTTTGATCTGCCGTCTGACGCAGGTAATACCAGTAAGGAGCGCTCGCTTGGCAGATGCTTTTAAGAAACCTTTGTCTTAGCCTTAGGTTTCGCTTTTGTTTTTGCCTTGGGCTTTGCCTTTGCTTTAGCTTTTGGCTCGGCTTGGCTTTCCTTGCCCTCTTTGGCTATTTTTGCGCCGACTTTGCTTTTGACAGAGGCTCCACGGCGAGGTTTTTTCACGTAAGGAGCTTTGGGGTGGTCTTGGTATTTTTCTTCTAAATCGGCTAGATCATTCACGATGACATCGCAGTCGGGGTAGTTTGAGCAAGAGTAAAATGTTTTACCGAAGCGCGACTTGCGAGCATTGAGATGGCCTTCGCACCCGATGGCCGGGCAAGTTGGCATGTCTGCTGCGGGCAGGACGCCTGTTTCTCCCTTCTTTGGTATGTTAACAATGCCTTTGCATTCGGGGTAGCTCTTACAACCGAGGAATGCACCGTAACGGCCATGGCGTATTTTCATCACAGAGCTGCAGTTAGGGCAGAGCTGTTCAAAATCGAAGCCATCTGCGTACTCGTCTTTGTTGAAATGAAACTGCTCGATAGGCGCGGAGTAGCTACAGTCTGGATAGCGTGAGCAACCGTAAAAGTACTTGTTTTTGTACCAAATTTTCTGCAATTTGGAGCTGCAATCTGGACAATCTAAGTCAGTTTCTACGCGAGGGATAAAAGCCTCTTTCTGCGCAATTTCCAAGGTGGCTGAAAAAGGTACCCAAAACTCACCGAGCAGTGTACGCCAGTTCTTTCTATTTTCGGCAACTTCTTCTAGTTCGTCTTCCATGCGCGCTGTGAAGTCGATGCGCATGATTTGCGCAAAGTTTGCCTCTAAGAAGGCCGCCAGCACGCAACCGAGTTCGGTAGGTTTGAGTCGTTTGCTCTCCTTGACAGTGTAGTCGCGGCTTTGGATCTTGTTCATGATTGCCGCGTAGGTAGAGGGACGGCCTATGCCAGATTTTTCCAATTCTTTGACCAGAGAGGCTTCTGTATAGCGTGGAGGGGGTTTGGTGAAGGCTTGATCGTGGGTTACTTTCTCTAGATCGAGTAACTGATTTTCGACCAAGGGGGGCAGTAGTTTATCCGACTCTGATTCAGCGTCGTCGAATTTTTCTTCGTAAATAGCCAAAAAGCCCGCAAATTTTAGCACAGATCCTGTTGCCCGTAGGGTCAATTTGCCCCCATCAGCCGTAATGTCTGCGGAGACAGTATCGTAGACGGCGGGGTTCATCTGTGAGGCGAAGAAACGCTTCCAGATCAGCGTATAGAGATTAAATTGCTCTCTTGAGAGGTAATCTTGTATTTTTTCGGGGTGGTGATCGAGATTGGCCGGTCGTATCGCTTCGTGGGCATCCTGCGCGCTTTTCTTGGTGGCGTAGTTACGCGGTTCGTCTGGGACGAACTCCGGGCCGAATTCGGCCTTGATCTGTGCACGAGCTTGGGTAATGACTTCAGGCGTGACGCGTACGGAGTCAGTACGCATATAAGTGATCAGGCCTTCAGAGCCTTCGCTGCCGAGATCCACCCCTTCATATAAGCTCTGCGCAATACTCATTGTTTTAGCGGCATTGTATCCGTGGTGACGACTAGCCTCTTGCTGTAGCGTAGAGGTGATAAATGGAGGGACAGGAAAGCGGCGCTTCTCTTTTCTTTCGACCGGGCCTACTTGGTAGGGGCCTCGTTTCACTCTTTCTACGATATCTTCAGCAGTCTGTTTATCTGAAATGAGCGTGACTTCTTTGCCGGCAATGGGCTCTTTTTCCACACGTTTGCCATCAACGGCATAAAGGTAGGATGAGAAAACAGTGTTATCTGTGCGGAAGAGAACGTGAATGTTCCAGTACTCTATCGATTTAAATGCTTCGATCTCTTTTTCGCGGTCTACGACGAGCTTGAGTGCGACTGATTGCACGCGTCCAGCGGAGACGCCTTTTTGGGCACCACGCTGAATACGGCGGTTCAGGATAGGGGAGATTTTGTAGCCTACAATGCGGTCTAAGAGTCGGCGCGCTTGCTGGGCGTTGACCAGTGCTTCGTCGAGCTCGCGCGGGTTTGCTAGCGCCTTCAGTACAGCGTCTTTGGTCATCGCGTTTGAGGCCACGCGTTTAAACTTAGTGCCCTTGGGGAGGATTTGCGTGATATGCCAGGCGATCGCCTCTCCCTCGCGGTCAGGGTCTGAGAACAGGTAAACCATCTCCGCGCCCTTGGCGGCCTGACGTAATTTTTCGATTACCCCTTTCTTATCAGCCATCGTTTCGTAGTGGGGCTCGAAATCGTGCTCGAGGTCGATGCCGAACTCTTTTTCTGGTAAATCGCGAATATGCCCTACGCTTGACTCAAGCAGGTAGTCCGAGCCCAAGAACTTCTTTAACGTTTTGGTTTTGGTAGGGGACTCGACAATGATTAATTTTTTTCCCATGTATGTCAACCTTTATAGATAACTTTTTTATAGATCTTGCCGGGGAACTCTTTAATCGCGCGCTTCAATATTAGGCTCATTAGCAGAACAGTTAATTTCGAGACAGGTAGTTTTGTCAAGGAAAGAAGTTCGTCGATCGCGAGCTCCTGCTCGGGTAGTTGGTCCAAAAGGGCGCGCTCTTCTGCTTCTAAAGGCATAGCGGTGGCTTCTATTGACTTAACAAATAATTCTCCAAAATGGCTGACAATATCCTCAGCCGATTCGATAAGGTGGGCCTTATCGCTTTTCAGAAGTGCGTGATTGCCGCGAAAATGGGGGGTATCCGCGCGGCCAGGTAAAGCAAAGACGGGGCGTTTACCTTGACTGAGTGCCTGCTCTGCTGTGATCAGCGCGCCACTTTGGCTGGGTGCTTCTACCACAACGATACCTAGTGAAAGGCCACTGACGATACGATTGCGTCGCGGAAACTGCTGGCGGCTGGGCGGTGTGAACATAGGGAACTCGCTAATAACCGCGCCTTGTTTTGCAATGTGCTGTGCCAGAAGCGTGTTTTCTTTCGGATAGATATCGGAGAGGCCGGAGCCGATGACGGCAATGGTGCGCCCTTTGCTCTCTAGCGTCGCTTGGTGGGCTGCTGTGTCAATACCACGTGCCAGGCCGCTAACGATGGTGAATCCCTGGCTTGCAAGGTCTCTAGAAAGCTGTTGGGCCATCTCCATGCCGTAGATGCTTGCATTGCGGGTGCCTATCAAAGCCAAGCAGCGTTCATCGCAGGGCTGAAGCGTGCCTTTCACGTAAAGAACCGCCGGCGCATCGGGCAACTGCGCCAGCCGGCTGGGATAGTTGGGGTCGGTGTATGCGAGAATGCTTACGCCTTTGTCTGCAGCTTCGTCCAGATCCGCACGCCATTTGGACTGCTCTTTGCAAGTGGCCAGCCCTTGGATTACCTTTGGTGAAAATCCTGGCAGCTCAGCTAGGGCTGCAGGTGGCGCATAAAACGCTTCTAAGGCCGATCCAAAATAGCTGAGCAGTAGGCGGATTCGCATAGGCCCTACCTGCGCAGCGCTGTTTAGCGCCACCAATGCTTCAAGTTCATCCATCGAGAAGCTGCTCTAATGCTAGATTTCGTAACAGTTCCGCTTGGCCCTCTTCCCTTAAAAGCACAAATGCAAGCTCGCCTTGCTCGGTTTTTTTATCCCTCTGCATCCAAGGGATGAGATCGCGCATACTTATCCTGTCGGGCAGGGCAGTAGGCAGGCCTGCTTTTAGGCAAAGGGCTTGCAGGCGATCGGCTACTTTTTGTGGGGTAATCGCTAGCTTTACACCCAAACGCGCGGCTACGTTCATGCCGATGGCTACCGCCTCGCCGTGAAGTAGATGAGAGTCCATAGCTCTCTCTAGTGCGTGGCCGGTCGTGTGGCCAAAATTGAGAATAGCGCGCTGGCCCATATCCCAGGGGTCAAGGCTAACTATCCTTTGTTTGTTGTTGATGCAGCGCTGGATTAACTCCGCTAGGGAAGTTGAGCGCCGCTGCAATAGAGCGTCCATTTCTATTTCCAAGAAAACCAGCAAGCCCGGATCGCAGACAAAGCCGTACTTAATCGCCTCGGCCAAACCCGCGCGCAATTCCCGGTCGGGTAGGGTTTGCAGACAGTCGATGTTTGCATACACAGCCTTCGGTAGATGAAAGGTGCCGATGGCGTTTTTTAGATCGCCAAAATTGATGCCATTTTTTCCACCAACCGCTGCATCGATCATTCCTAGCAGGGTGGTGGGGATCGTTAGAAGGTCTATCCCGCGCATGTAACAGCTGGCGGCAAAACCCGCTGCATCTGTCAGCGCGCCACCGCCCAGACTTACCATTACCGAGCGCCTATCTAGACCTGCCGCTCGCATCGCAGCCCAGCAAGACTGTACGCAGGCGAGCTCTTTGGCCTCCTCGCCGCAGGGAAAAAGAAATTTTTGGTAAGACCAGCCAGCGTTTTCCAGCTCCTGCGCCACCGCAGCTCCGTAGCGCGTGTGTGCTGAATCGGTAGAAGCGATGATCCCCCGGCAGCCCACTGGCCAACGGCTCAAAAGTGTGCGCAGTTCGCGAAACCCCAAAGATACAATAACTTCTTCCATGACACTGCGAAATAAATGATAAACTGTTGGAAGATCTTACAGAGCAGTGCCTTACCCCACAAGAAAAATAACTAAGTCACTAAAAAACAATGGGAAAGGTGTCTTTTGAACGGGTATTAAGGATCTTTTGCAAATTAATCCTAAATCATTCAACATAGTAACTTTTCGGAAGAGACAGGTTGAGTATGGTACAGAAACAGAAGACAGAATCCCAAGAAATCGAACTGATTCCGGGCTCCCCGCTCATTTTTCAACTAGTCGACTGGTTTCATGAGCATGGGCGATTTGTGGCCTACGCTATTGTAGCTCTGCTCGTGGTTTTGCTGTCTGCGCTAGTCTGGGCCGGTCAACGTCAAGGCACTTCGGAGAAGTCATATATCGGAGCTCAAGTTTCTTATGAAAAATTTTTTAAAATAGCTGCTGATCAGATCGATCCTGCTAAAGAACAGCCGTTTTTGGCCTTGCAGGAGGCCATGGAAGAGCACCCAGACTTAAGCGCTCGTTACGAGGGGCCTGTAGCGCAGGTATTTCTGCGCGTTGCGGCCATGGAGCCCGCCCTGATCTACGGCGGTAAAGCGTTGACCAGGCTTTCGAACGAGAACTTTCCCTTCTTCGAGGACTTTTCCAAGACCTCCTTGCTGATCGTGCAAGAAGAAGAGCAGGAGGCTTTAAAACGCGCGCTGTTCTTACAAAAGAAGATGTTAGAGGCCGGCGGTAAAGATGCTATTACAATGCTGAACCAGCTGCGCATTGCCATGCTTTATGGTCGAATGGGTAACAAAGTTGAAGAAAGCAATGCTTGGAGGCAGTGGGAGCGGCTGGTTATTACTAACCCACAAGCAGCACAGCAGATAGCCGATGGTTTTAAAACGGGCAAGGTTTCTCTAGCTGATTATATTGCTGCTAGAAAAAAAGATTTAAGTTAAATAATAAAGCAACCCGAAAATAGTGGGACAACGGAGCAATGAGGGAGGTGACACCAGTCGTTATGACGCTCGAAACCACGGCCTTTGGGATTTTGAAAAAGTTGAATTAGATATTGGACTTGTGCGCAACTTAGCGGACGAGATTGGAAAAATTTTATAGAGAGAGCTTGAAGGCGCATCTTAAATGCCCCACATGCTCTCTTTCAGCTGCCCGCAAGGGCAGGTGGAGTATTTTACAGTGAGTACAGCTATTGGCTTGCTGGCGCTTGATGAATTGGAACGAATAGAGAGAGTTCAACGCTATGCCGCAAGGATTGCTTTGCAGCCGCTATTCAACTTCAGTCAAGGCGCCGGAATGGTATCAGAGGAGCGTTTTCCTCTTGGAACAGCCGCAGTGCCTGCAAAGGAGACTGTGCAAGTGAAGGGGAAGATTACCGTTTCTTTCTAAAACGAGAGAAATAACAATTGTTTATGGCTGTTTGGTGAGTAATCGCCAAACAGCCATTTTAGTATGAGCTTTTTAACGCAGGGTTTAGGGCTTGGGATTTCCGACGATAGATCTGTGGCCGGCGGCGTTGGTGGCTCTAGGCCTAGCTGTGGTAGTTCTGACCCGACGCTGGTGGCGGGCAGATGAGCCCTTTGTCTTCGTTTCGCGAGCCGCCGATTATGCCGACGAAGCTAGCACCTGGCGCTTGCGCTGGCGTGGATTGCCCACACAATTTATGGTTGCGGCTTTAAGTTGTTTTGCGCTGGCCTTCACAAACCCTCGCGTATCCCTACCTGGAGCTAGCGAACCCTCAGCTCCTAGAGCTATCCCCACGCGTGGACTGGCTTTTTATTTGCTGCTTGATCATTCCGGCTCTATGCGCCAAACCGCTGTAGAGTCGGTGACGGACGAGGGGCTGCCCATTACGAAAATGACCCTGTTAAAACAAGTGACGAACGCTTTTATTGCACAACGCCCTAACGATCTGCTCGGGTTGGTGGCCTTTGCGCGCACAGCGGATATCCTCGCCCCTTTGACGTTAGATCACCAAGCGATTCGCCAGACCCTGGCGCGCGTGCAAGTGGTAGAAAATCGCGCGGACGACGGCACGGGTATTGGTTATGCCATTTTTAAAACGGTGAGTTCCGTAATCTCCACGAAGCATTTTGGAGAGCAATTGAAAGGGGGCGCAAAGCCCTCTTATACGATTGACCGTGTGGTGCTGATCCTGCTTACAGACGGATTTCAAGCACCTAACCCGCTAGATAATGGAGATTGGATGCGTACCATGCCCATGGAGGATGCCGCCGCTTTTGCTAAGGCCCATGAGGTAAAGGTTTATCTGATTAACATTGACGCAAAGATTCGTGAAGACAAGTTTCAGCCCCATCGCAATCTACTAAAACGCGTTGCACAGGTCACCGGAGGAAATTTTTTTATTGCGGACAATCCCGATTTATTAAAACAGGTATTTGCCGAAATTGATCTAATCGAGACAGATCTATTACCAGCTGAAGCAGAAATAGTGGAACAGACACCAACAGAAAAACATTGGCTGAGGCTCTATCCAGCCCTTATTTTATTGGGTCTTGTTTGTTTTGGCTTGTCGATTGCTCTCTACACGACAGTGTTGCGGAGGATTCCGTAAGCATGTGGATTTCTTATGAATCACCAGTTTTTGCTAGCCTTCTGCTAGCGTTGCCTTTGTTTGGGCTGCTGTTTGTTTGTTTGGCGCGCTACCGTCGTCGATCTCTAAAGGAATTTTTTAACGATCGAGGAGTGGACGCTTCGGTTGGTTTACTCCGCTCTAATCTCTCCAGCGGGCTACGAGGCCTATTTTTTCTGTTAGCTTACGCCTTGAGTGTGCTTGCGCTGATGGACCCTGTGTTACAGCTCGATTCTGAGCGGCCCACCAGCAGCTCTACCCAACAGAGCGCCAAAGTGAGACGCAAAGTCCACGATGTGGTATTCCTTCTCGATGTATCAGCCTCTATGGGCGTGAAAGATGGTCGTTTGAGCCGCTCTCGCCTAGATTATGGCAAAGAAATTATCGATGAAATTGTCGACAGATTGCGCGGCGAAACGGCTTCTCTTTTTATTTTTACCTCGGAAACTACGCAGATAGTTCCGGGCACAATGGACTACCTCTATCTCAGGCAGCTTTTAAGAGAAGTCGATGTAAACGGCAATGGTGCTACTGGAACAGACCTAGGTGGCACCTTGAAAGTAATTTATGAGCAGTATTGGGCTCGTCCCGAGCAAAGACGCTTGAGCGCGCTCATCCTTTCGGACGGTGGAGATACTACTCTGGAGGGTCTTGCTGGCTCTGAAAGGCAAAAAGCGATAGCGCAAATTACGAAGACGCTCCAGCTGCATGGTACGGTGGACACGATTGGATTGGGTACGCTGTCTGGTGGGGAGGTCCCTGGAGTAAACCAGAAGGTCCATTCGGCCCTCGTCGAAGATGTGCTAGAGGCTATTTCTGCCGCAGGTAGAGGACAGTATTTTAGTGCGGCAAATCTTTCCTCAACGGAGTTAGCCGAGCGCATAGTCGCCAACCTCCAACGTGAGCACGCTTCTTTCGGTGGTGTTCACGAGCAGGTATTGATGGCGGGCAACGTGTTAGGAACGGAGATTACGCGTCATTCTCTCTTTCAGCTCTTTTTAGGGCTCGCGATGCTATTTTTGGCAGTTGGTTTGCTGTGGCCGGTGGGAATATTAGTTCTTGTACTAATCTGGGCGTTTCTACCACTAGGTTTACAAGCAGACAATGCCGCACTAGAAACCTTCTCCAGGCGCGCACTGCTCTATGTGCAGGCGGATAAACTAGAGCGCGCGCAGAGCATTTATCAAAAGCTACTAACAGATGATTTAGCCTTATGGCAGAAAAACATCCTGCGCTATGACCTAGGAACGCTTGCCTTACAACAGCAGCAATGGCTACAAGCGACAGAATGGTTTGCCAAGGTCGAATCAGCTGATCAAATGTCCCCCGAATTTACTGCAAGATGGCGTTTTAACCGCGCGCTGGCCATGTACGGCGCGGCTGCTGCAGACGCCGCGCTTGATGAGGATGAACGCACGGTTTTGCTGGAGCAGGCTTTGGCGCTGACCACTGGTGATGCGCAGCCCACCATGCGCAGTTTGCGCATTGCGATTAAACGGTCTTTAACCAAGTTGCAAACTAAGCAGACGGAACAATTTCTCGTACAAAATTCTCCTCTCCAGGCGTTAGGCGTGGTGTGGGCCTGGGCAATAGATCTAAGAGACCAGCTGCACCTATTACCGCCAGAGGCCTCAGCAGTAGATATAGGGAATCTTCTTCGATCCTATGGAGAGAAGGGGGAGAAATTAACTTCTCCAAAGCAGGTCAAGGACCTAGTCGAGCGCTTACTTGGCGCGCTCAATGAGGAGGCTCTCCCGTCGATACGAGCACCGCTGGCCAGTCTCATCGCCGAGCTGGAAAAGGGCTTAAAAAGCGTGGAGGGTGGCTTGCAAGAGCTACAATGCGCCCTCGTGAAAGCTATTGCGTTTCGGCCTGTAGAGCTCAGCAGAGTGCAGAAGCTGTCAGCACAAGTAGAGAAAAGCTCCTCCCCCTACCTAGCGCTGGCACAATCCAGTCTAACCTCGGCTCTTTCGGCAAAAGACGAGCAGCAGAGAGCTCTCTACGCACAACAGGCGCTCTTCTGGTTACAGGAGGCTATAAGAGGAAACTTGGCGGTGGATGCTAAAGCGATTTTAGAGCGCGCCGTGCGCCTGGAGAATCGTGCTTGGCAATTTGCCAGAGCCTTGGGCGAAGGCAGCGAGTGGCAGGAAGCTAGGCGCACAAACCAGCAGCAGGTGCTCGACGTGGCTGCTACTTTTATCCCGCAAGTGCTGGATCAAGGACAAAAAAATTATGCTTCACAAAAGTGCCAGCGTTTTCCTTGGCAGGGGGTTTTACCCCTCTTTTTCGAGGGAGAGCACGCAGCTAAGCGGGCCAACCAGGCGACTTTATCTTTATCCTCTGTCATTAAAGAACAAAAAGAAGCTTACAGGAAATGGTCTAAAGCTTTAGAAATGCTGAATAAAGAAGAACCGCAGCAGCAGAGTTCTTCGGACTATAGCGCCGCGCAAAGGGGATTGCCTAAACAAATTCAGGACCTTTCTGTACAGGATGCACTGAGGCTGCTACAAGCTATGCAAGAAGCCGATCGCCGCAAAAAAGAACCTGTTCCTCTGAAACAAGGACCTAAACCGTGGTAGTAACGAGGATGCAAAATTCGCGAACTAAGTATCAGATGGCCTGGTTACTGGGTTTTCTTATGCTTTTGGTTGGTCAGCCCCTCTTCGCGGTTAAGGTCTTTGCAGAGATTGATTCCGCACGCATTGCCGAAAACCGCAAACTTGATGGAAAAATTCAGGTCATCCGCCTTCCGACAGAGAAAATCGAAGAAGCTGCTATCCACTTAGATGGCAAACCTCTGCCTGTGCAAAAACTGGACGAGAGCATGAAGGGCAGTGATCTAGTCACGACTTATCGGTTCCAGATCCCCGGTAAGCCTAGGGGTTTGTACGGTTTGGCTGCAGTGACTGTGGTTGTGGATGGAAAAGCTTACTACAGTGCTCCCTCTACCTATGAGGTGACCAACGCACAGGCAAGTAATTCGCTGGACTTGGAGGCGATTGTCGCCCCCCAAACCCCCTTATACCCCTCTCAGCATGCCGTTTTTACCTATCGTATTCTCTACAACCGCAGTATTGAATTGACCGCGGAAGAGTTGCCGCTGCTGGAAGCTAAAGGTTTTCAAAAGGTCGGCGATAAAAAGGTCAAAGACTATCAAAATGGCGACTATACGGTACAAGAAATTAGCCAAGAGGTACGCGCACTAAAGCCCGGAAAATACACCTACGGTCCCTCACATGTGGAAGGATTCTCTTACAAAGAGGACCTCGTCGGGCGGCGCGTTTATCAAAAACCGCGCCTGCGCGCCGATGAGGGAGCCCTGGACATCTTGGTTAACCCCTTTCCGACCAAAGATCGCCCGCTTTCGTTTGCCGGTGCCGTCGGAACCTATCGTGTAAAAGCGCGCCTCACCACGCCAGGTGAGGTGCACATAGGCGATAAAATCGAGGTAGGCTTTGCCGTCTCTGGAGAGGGTGAACTAGATTCTTTATCCATGCCGGAC
The DNA here is from genome assembly GCA_964445105.1 of uncultured bacterium. GTDB lineage: Bacteria > Chlamydiota > Chlamydiia > Chlamydiales > JAJFMA01 > CAWBNS01. Next base: position 65,441 of record CAYUJS010000005.1, read on the forward strand.
GTAAGCTGCCAGCCGGGATTCAGTGGATTTTTTGAGCTGGGTACCTATCCCTATTTCGAACAACGCGGCGCTAACGGGAAAGAGTTTATTCTTACTTTCAGGCCGCTATCTGCCGGTCTAAAAACAATACCGGGCATCGAATTTAGCTACTTTGATCCGCTCCTACAGCAGTATCAAACCCTGCTCTCACAGCCCCTCGATATTGTCGTAAGGCCGTTTACGCTTCAATCTGCCCCTCGTCGTGCTGGATACGAAGAACCGAAAGTCAAATTGTCAGCAGATGCTCAGCCCGAGATCGATTATCAGTTGGCTTTAGGTAAACCCGAGCACACTCGCTCCCCTAAGCCGTTTGAACTGTCCCCCGCCGATCTAGTGCCTCCAAATGGCTCTATGCAAGATGTCTGGATAGCGTTAGGTGCTTTACCGATCCTTATCGGAGGGCAAGTCGCTTTCAGGCGCTTTCGTGCGCGCAAAAAGCCGCTTGCTAAACGCAATACAAGCGAAGATTATCTGGCTTTAGCCGTGCGCAGCAAAGGCCAGGGCGCTAAAGTATTCACCTACCTGGAAAAATCCTTCTTCCTTCTGCTAAAGGAAAAAGGATTTTACGATAGCGTGCTCACCTCGCCAGAACGCCTTCCTACCGAGGGTGAAGTAGGGCTGGTGCGTCAATTTCTCGTAGAATTGGAGGCGCGCCGCTTCGGCAAAGGGGAGCAACTTTCCGATCGCGAAGTGCTTAAAGAAGCGCAACGATTGTATAACCGCGTACGCTACGGAAGAGGATAAAGATGAACGTTTTGCTAGCTCAGAACCGCTTCCTTCTTTTTATTCTTTATTTACTATTCCCGCTCTTTTTTTGCCCTTCTGTCCATGCTGACGGCTTGCAGACGCAACTCAACCAAGCCTATGCAAGTTACATGGAGGGGGTGAACGCTGACACAGTCGCGGAGCGACAGCAGGCCTATAATCGCGCGCTTAAGCTCTATGCACAGCTAGAAAAGGAACCAGGCAACGGCAAACTCCTTTACAACATCGGGAACGCCTATTATGAGCTCGGGGAGTATGGCTGGGCGATCTACTATTACCGTTTGGCCCAGCAACTCTTGCCGCGCGACCACCAGGTGCGCCAACAGCTCAATCGCGCTCTAGTCAAGCAAGGGCTGCCCGCTCCGGTAGAGCGGCCTGTCGCGCAAAACGCGCTTTATTGGCAGTATAAAATGTCTCAGTCGGAACGCATCCTTCTATTTTTAGCTCTGCTAACAGCGACTTTTGCCCTTGCATCGCTTTATGTGTGGGCGCGCCGCGAAGCGGTAAAAATCCTGCTGGGCGTTTTCACTGCTTGCTCAACCATCCTCCTCGGCAGTATATTGTATGCGCAGTACTTTGCCCCCATCGAAGCGGTGGTGGTAGGTGCCTATGGCCTCTACCATTCTCCTTCCGAAGAATCGGCCGTTATCAGCGTAGAGCCGCTTATCCCTGGTACCACTTTAGAGATTCGTGGTATGATCAATGATGGACCCTGGTTGAAGGTAATTTTACCTACAGGCCAGACCGGCTATTTGCCCAGTGAGGCAGCCCGAGTAATGTTGTGAGACCTAGTGGATGAGCGATGAGTGGTGATTGCAAAGTGGAAGAGAACGAAGCGGCCTGTGCCGAGTTGCTCCCGATCGATATGCGAAATCGCCTCCAAAAACTTAAAGAGCTCTACTCCCAAGCAGAGAGTACCATCCAGACATTGGAGGAACGCTTGCAAAAGTGTGCTCAGTGCTACGCCCCTTGGCTACCTTCGAGAGAAATATAATGGAACTTCCGCGCAAAGTCCTTTACAACCTACTTCGTTCTAACTGGCTGCTGGACCCCGAGCTTGATGTCGCCTACTGGCAGGTTGAAGATTATCGAAGTCTTCCCTTCGAAACCCTGTTCGATCGGCTAGCCAAGCAGAATATACAGCTGGATCGCCAGAGCTTTATCGCCCACGCAGAGAACTATAGCAGCCCAGAAGATCTCACAGAAGATCTTACCGATGAATCTGATGATTCGATCGAAGAGCAAGACCAGGTCTATCTCCAGATCTTTGAACTTTGGCGGCGGCTGGTGTCGGCAAAGCTTTGCCTCTCCATCTTCTGCGACGAATTAGATTATCAAATCAACCTCTACGACAGTGGAGAGATGGAGAACATCGAGGGTCTGCAAAAGGCTCTTGCAAATCTACAGGACATCTTGGACGAAAATATAGACCAAGGGATTGCTGCAGAAGATGCGTTTACCTCCGTTGCAGATTGTTGTGCCGTCAACATAGAAGACTTTATTTATGACTTCACCGCCGACCAGATAGACGCCGGAAATGACAACTACGCCTTTGAGCTAATCGAAGGCTTTTACCTTTACCTGCAAGATAAAAAATGGTTTGATTTCCTCAAAGCCCGCCTGCTGATTAGCAAAGATGTGCTCGATGGCCATCGCCTCTTGCGCAAACTCGTTGAGCACACGACCGAAGATGAAGATGTACAGTTTAGTCTCGAAGTGCTTTCAAGCATGGTAGAAGGCGGAGAGCGTGATCTATTCGTCGCTCTTGCCAAGTTCACCTTGGACCTCATCGATTTAGAAGAAGATTTTCAGGAGTTGCTAACCGTCTGCGCGGACTACTACCAACGCCTAGACTACGATTGGGAAGAAAAAGAGATTCAAAAAATTATTGATCAGCGCCAGGCAAGACTGCTAGGCGCTAATTTCGACCCAACTGATCCCCACAAAGCGCAATTTGTCACTATCGTTCAAAGCCGCGCGCTTTAGTGTCAGGACTGCAGCAGACGCCAACAACAGGTTCCCACAGCTTGAAATTCCAGCTATACGACCTACATTCCTAGGCCATCGGTCTGCCGTTTTGAATTAGCCTAGATTCAGGCTACTGCGCCTCCGAACAAGAGGATGACCTGAAGCGCTTTGGGCTTTTAACAGGAAAAAATTCCTTGAGAAAGCGCGTGTTGGGCGGCTTTTTTAGCCGCTCGTTAACCCCTGCGTAATTTCAATAGCGGGGGCCAGGAAAAACCTGCAAAAACAAAACATAAGCGTTTGATATTAAAGCTGTTATGTTATTTTCTTCACGGTAGATGAAAGCAGCAGGTTTCTTCGTAACTTCCTTTTAAAATTAGTTTTAAGGTAC
>CAYUJS010000006.1:0-62692 GCA_964445105.1 uncultured bacterium
AAGGATTCGGACTGCACGGCATTCCTTGGAATCGCGACGAAGCGTCCGGGAAGTTTACCGAAGACACCTCAGGTCTGGGGCGTCACGTAAGCGACGGCTGCATTCGCATGGCCACAGCGGATATGGAGGAGCTCTATTCCATTATTATCTCACGCCCCACCACAGTAGATTTGGTACGAGACTACTTTGAGGTCGAGCTGCCTGGAGAAGAAGAGGTTCCCCTAAAGGGCTGATTGAGGTATGATCGCGGCTGATTTGTCGTCCAACCCAGGGGTACTGTGGATACTCTACAGCATGAGAAACAGATCCACGAATATGTGAAAACGCTCGAGCGCCTTAATAAGCAGAATAAGGACAGTTCGCTTTTCAGCGCGGAAATTCAGACTTTGGAAGACAAGCTGGCTGAACTAAAAAAAACTGTGTACGCGCAGCTATCCCCTTGGGAACGCGTGCAGATCTGCCGCCATCCTCAGCGCCCGCACACCATCGATTATGTCGAGCACATGTGCGACAGCTTTCACGAGCTTTTCGGCGATCGAACTTTTAAAGACGATCATTCCATCATCGGAGGGCTTGCGCGCATCGGCGATATGAAGTGCGTCCTCATCGGCCAGGAAAAAGGAAACGATACTGAAAGCCGAGTGCATCGCAATTTCGGTATGCTCAATCCCGAAGGGTTTAGGAAAGCACTCCGATTGATGCAGTTAGCTGAGAAGTTTTGCTTGCCTGTTGTCTCTCTGTTAGACACCCCCGGCGCCAACCCTATTTTGGAAGCGGAAGAGCGCGGACAAGCGTGGTCCATCGCACTCAACCTGCGCGAAATGGCGCGCCTGCGAACACCGATCATGGTCGTTGTGATTGGCGAAGGGTGCTCTGGTGGCGCGTTGGGTATGGGCATAGGCGATGTAGTAGCCATGCTCGAACACGCTTATTACTCGGTGATCTCTCCCGAGTCCTGCGCTTCTATCCTCTGGAAAGACACCGGCAAGAAAGCCGCAGCCGCAGCCGCCATGAAGCTTAATTCAGAAAACCTTCTTCAATTAGAAATTATCGATGCAGTCATCAAGGAGCCCCTTGGCGGCGCCCATCACGACCCGAAAGTTGTCTATGAAGGCGTCAAATTTTTTCTGCTTGATCAGTGGCAATCAGTTAGGCATATGTCTCTAGAGGCGCTTATCGAACAGCGCTACCTCAAGTACCGTAAAATGGGCATCGTTGAGCACTGCGTCTAGTCGGGTTATGCGAGTTACTTTTGGCGGTTAGTGCTGAAGATTGACGCGAGGCGCTTCAGATCCCTGAAGCGCCTGCCTAGTTCGGGGTTTGTTATTGATCGTCGTCGTCTTCGTCCTCGTCATCTTCAAAATCGTCGTAAGGGCCAACTTCTTCCCCCTCGATCAACTTACGCATGCGCTTGCCGGGTGTAAATTTAACAGCGCGGCGAGCAGGGATCACGATAGGTATCGCCGCGTTTTTAGGATTACGACCGATTTTGCGCTTGCGCACAACAACCTCAAATACACCAAAATCCCGAAACTCTAAACGATCCCCATTCGCCAAGCATTGGGTCATGCGATCCAAAAAAGCTTGGATCACATGCCGAACATCGTTGGGGTGAATCTGTTTTTCTTGAGAAATGGACGAGATCAGTTTTTTCTTGGTCATCGTCTTTTTTTTAGTCATTGTTGACATCAGATAGGAGCTCCTAAATCTTTCATTAGATGATTGTTTTTTTCAATACAACAAGCCGATATTGTCATATGGTACTCGTTTTCAATCAAGTACTTTTTCAGAGGTCCGACCATACTCCATATAATGGCTTTTACAAGATGCCGAGAAATACAAATAAATTATCATCAGCGACGGCAGCAAGCAATACTGAGATACTCTTAAAGTCACTTTGGTTTCAAGAACATTTTTCTTGTAAGGGTATAAACCTAAGAGCGGACACTTCGACAGTCCTTACCCTAAACACGAAGATGGGCTGCCCACCCCACTTGCAAGACACTAGTTTGAGACTACTTAGGGCTATTGAACCTTGAGCAGCAGCTTATTTTTTTTGCCTACGGCGAGGAGCAAAAGCCTACCGTCGATGAGATCAGCCTCTGCCAGCGTATGCTCAACAGAGGTGATTTTAGCATTATTTAGGTAAGCGCCGCCATTTTCCACAAGGCGCCTGGCCTGCCCTTTACTGGGCTGTAGCCCTGCTAGCACAAGTAGATCAATGAACTTAGCGCCGACCACATCGGGCCGCGCTAAAGAGCAACTAGGGACATCGCTATCGAGCGACTCTAGAGTAGCTGCATCTAGCGCCGTATCTGTGCCTGGCTTCATGCCTTGGGTGGCCTTCAAAGCTGCCTGCACCCCCTCTTCTCCATGAACGATACGCGTGACCTCTTCGGCCAGGCGTTTCTGGGCTGTATTGGGCAGGTAACGGAGGGCAGCCATCTCTTGCTCGATCTGTTCGATTTCCTGCAGATCCATAAAGGTCAGCATACGCATAAATCGGGCCACATCGGCGTCCGCCACGCGAAAGAAATATTGGTAAAATTCGTAGGGCGACAATTTTTCGGGAGATAACCAGATCGCGCCTTGCTCGGACTTGCCGAATTTCTTACCGTCTGAACGAGTCAGAAGAGGAAAGGTCAAGCCATGCGCGGCCTGACCGCGTACTTTACGGATGAGGTCTGTACCCGCGGTGATGTTCCCCCATTGATCGCTTCCGCCGATTTGAGCCTCCACTTGGTGCTGATCAAACAGCTGAAGAAAGTCATAACCTTGTAAGAGCTGATAACTGAATTCGGTAAAGCTCATGCCCTCGTCCGACTGCAAGCGCGAACGCACGGAGTCTTTGGCTAGCATAGGGCCTAAGCGAAAATAGCGTCCCACCTCGCGCAGGAACTCAATACAGCTCATCTCCCGGTACCAGTCGAAGTTATTGAGTAGCTTAGCCGGGTTCGTAGAGCAGCTAAAATCCAGAATTCTTTGCAAATCCTTGCGGATGCCGTGAATGTTATTGGCAAGCGTCTTTTCATCTAAGAAAGAGCGCTCGGTGCTTTTTCCCGAAGGATCGCCGATGAAGCCCGTCGCACCACCCACGATAACCACGGGAGTGTGGCCGAGCCGCTGAAACCAGGCGAGGCCCATGATACCGACCAGATTACCTATATGCAGGCTGTCTGCTGTCGGATCAAATCCACAATAAACACTCATGGGCTTATTGGCTCGTTCACGTAAACCCGAGTCCGTCATCGTTTCGATGAACCCTCTGGCCTCTAAAATATCAACGATGTTCGCCATAGTTATCGACAAATTGTTCAAGGTACAGGCAAAAGTGTAGCTGAAAGAAGATTTATGAGGGGACACAAAGATGTCGGATAACAATTTGGTCGGCAAACGAGCGGCGGCGCAGGCAGCCGCGGCGCTTGTTAAAGAGGGAATGCTAGTCGGGCTAGGCACAGGCTCTACTGCTGCAGAGTTCATCCGTGCACTCGCGACGCGCTGCCAACGTGGGCTGCATGTCCAAGCTATCGCCAGCAGCAAAGAATCGCACGCTCTGGCGCAAGCACTCGGCATCCCCTTGCTCGCAGATTGCGCAGTCACGCGCTTGGATGTAACTGTAGATGGCGCCGATGAGATTGACGGTGCTAAGAGACTACTGAAAGGGGGCGGGGGAGCGCTTTTACGAGAGAAAATCCTTGCCACTTTCAGCGACGAAATGATTGTCATCGTCGACCAGACGAAGATCGTGCAGCAGATCGGCAACTTTCCACTAGCGGTAGAAATTACCCCGTTCTGCTACACAGCCATTCTGCAGCGCTTCACCTCACTAAACCTAAAGCATCAATTGCGCCAAAAAAAAGGTAGACTGGTGATCTCCGACAATGGCAATTATTTGGTAGATTGCGATGTGAGCTCTTTGAAAGAACAGCTGGTAGAACTCGATGAGGAGCTTCGCACAATCCCGGGAGTGCTAGAGACGGGTCTATTTTTGAACCTTGCCGGCAGAGTGATCATAGGCTACGCAGATGGACATACAAGTATCAGCTAAACCTAAAAACTGTATTCCCCAAAAAGAGGGGCTCGCCTAGACTTAAAAATGACAATAAATTAATTGATATTGCCTATGCCCTCTGAATTAATTCCTCTCAACCTAGAAAAGATCGTACAAACGCGCTCTTACACCGTCGTAGTACTGGCTACACAGACAAAACGCTTTGCCATCTACATGGACGCCTCTGTCGGCAACCTTTTACAAACGTACCTTACGGGCCAAAACAAGCCACGCCCACTCACCCATGATCTCATGCAAATGGTGTTCCAGGGGTTCTGCATCGCAGTCAAACAAGTCGTGATCAACGACCTAAACGATACCTTGTACTTTGCACGGATCTTTTTTGAGCAACAGCATGGAGACATTCGCGAAATCGTCGAAATAGACTCGCGCCCTAGCGACTGCATCCTAATAGCGCTCATGTCCAACACTCCCCTCTACTGCACCAAAGAGGTGCTGGAAAAAACCATCGCTGTCGAATAACGAGCCGCACCCCTTTTTAGACTAGTACGGCATATTGAAGTTACTCTCTGCCAGCTTCAAGATGCTGTCCACTGCCTCCTGAGCATCTTCCCCTATAGCCTCAACACTGATGCGAGACCCCTTTGCCGCCGCAAGCATAAGAATGCCCAAAAGGGACTTGGCGTTGACCTCGTTCTTTTGATGGTTAAGCTTCACCTCGGCCTTAAACGTAGCCGCGCACTTGACCAATTCTGTAGAGGGTCGCGTATGCAAGCCTTTGTCGTTACCCACGACAAAGACGCCCTTCGCGTTGCGCCCCTCTCTGTTATTTTTAGACTTCTCTTTCGTCATGGTAACCGCCATCCGGATCTCCTCAAACTGACACCCAGCCATCAAAAATGCATACGCTCTCAAGGTTTTTATTGGCAATGTCTTTTTTTAAGCTTACCAGTATAATGATAAAAAACCGAAACTAATGGAGTCAACAATGGCTAAACCGCGAGAAGAAGTCTCTGCAAATGATTGCTGGAACGTCGAAGCCCTCTATAAAAATCTAGAAATGTGGGGACAAGAGTTCGAAAAATCCCAAGATTGGTCGGAATTAAGCAAATGTCGCGCGACTCTTGGCCAAAATCCCGAAGCCATGAAAAACGCAATCGAGATTATTCTGAAGATTTCACGATCGCTGGAAAAACTTTATACTTACGCGCACCTGCGCCACGACGAAGAAATAACTCTCACCCCCTACAAAGAAGCTTTCTCTCGAATTACCTCGGCTCTGCACAACTTTAAACGCGAAACGGCCTGGTTCGAGCCAGAGCTGCTCGCTCTGCCTGAGGATACCCTGCAATCTTATCTGCAAGCGCCTGTGCTGAAAGAATATAAGTATTTTATAGAAAAAATAGTGCGTCTGAAACCTCACACGCTCCCCCAAGAGCAGGAAGAGCTTTTTGCCCTCGCCGGTAAGGCCCTTCAAGCAGCTCCCAAAGCCTTCTCAGCGATGAACAACGCCGACTTTAAGTTCGGCACCGTCTTGGACGGTCAAGGCAAACCCCGCGAGTTGACACACGCCTCTTACGGCCTCTTAATCCGCGACCAAGATCGCACGCTGAGAGAAAACGCGTTCAAAGCGCTCCATGGAAAATTTGGGGAGTTTCAAAATACGCTCTGCGAGCTTTTAAATGGCCGCTTGCAGGAACACGTGTTCAACACACGCGCACGCCATTACCCCAGCTGTCTGGACGCCGCGCTGTTTCCCAAAAATGTCTCTCCCAAGGTGTACCGCTCACTTATTCAGACGGTGCGCGACAACATCCACGTACTCCACGATTACATGGAAGTGCGCAAAAAACTTCTTGGACTTAATGAGCTCCATGTATGGGATCTGTATGTGCCTTTGACTGGCCAAGTGGACATAAAAATGGATTATGCCGCTGCTGAACAGCTGGTTGTCGAATCAGTCGCACCCCTCGGACCTGAATATCAAAACCTGCTGCAAGAGGGCTTGACAAAAGGCCGTTGGGTCGACCGCTACGAAAATGACAACAAACGCTCTGGAGCCTATTCAAGCGGCTGCTACGACAGTATGCCCTACATTCTTATGAACTACAAAGGGCTCCTACGCGACGTCTCTACCTTGGCGCACGAGGCCGGTCACAGCATGCACAGCCTCCTGAGCCGCCAACAGCAGCCCTACCACTACGCTGAGTACACCATTTTTGAGGCAGAAGTTGCCTCCACCTTTAACGAAGACCTACTTAACCGGCTGCTGTTGAAACGCACAAAAAGCAACGAAGAAAAGGTTTTCCTACTAACCGAACAAATAGAGGATATACGCACCACTTTCTTCAGGCAGGCGATGTTTGCCGAGTTCGAGCTCATGATCCACGAATGGGCCGAGCAAGACAGGCCTATCACGCCAGAACTACTTAAAGAGGAATATCGCAAGCTCAATCAGTTCTATTTTGGCCCGCAAGTCATTTTGGATCCAGCTATCGAAATGGAATGGGCGCGCATCCCTCACTTTTACTACAATTTCTACGTTTTCCAGTATGCCACTGGCATTAGCGCCGCGCTAGCCTTGGCCGAAAAGGTGGTGCAAGGTAAAGACAGCGATAGAGACGCCTATCTGAACATGCTCAAGTCCGGCGGCAGTAAGTTCCCTCTCGAGCTGTTGCAAACCGCAGGCATCGACATGACGACCCCGCAGCCTGTACAGGCCACGATCGCTAAATTCGCCCATCTTTTGGGTGAGCTAAAGGATCTTGTTTTGATTTAGCAGCTGGAATTGTCAATTGCTAATTTTTGAGTTGCACAAAAAATATCCCCTTGCTATCGTCCTAATTTCTCAACCAATCAACAGGAGAAATCATCGATGGCACAGGTACAGCAATCGACAAAAACAAAAATACGCCCTCTGGGTAACCGGGTCCTCTTGCGAAAATTAGAAGCTGAGGAGACTCTGAAAGGTGGAATCATCCTTCCCGATTCAGCCAAGAAACAACAAGAATCTGCTGAAGTGCTCGCCGTTGGCGAAGGACAAAAGGATAAAGAAGGCAAGCTGATTCCCGTCTCTGTAAGTGTAGGCAACATCGTTTTGATGGAGAAATACTCCGGCCAGGAAGTGACCATTGACGATGAAACGTTTGTCATCACCCGAGCAGATGACCTCATCGCTATCATTGAAAAATAACCCATTTCGTAACTTCTAGGAGGCATCACAATGGCTGCAAAAGAAATCAAATTCAAAGAAGACGCTCGTCAGCGCATTCTTAAAGGTGTGCGCACACTCGCCAGCGCTGTAAAAGTAACTCTGGGACCTAAAGGCCGCAACGTCGTTATCGACAAACCCTATGGAGCACCACACATCACCAAAGACGGTGTTACCGTAGCTAAAGAGATCGAACTCGAAGACCGTTACGAGAATTTGGGTGCACAGATGGTGAAAGAGGTCGCTAGCAAAACCTCTGATAAAGCCGGCGATGGCACCACTACAGCCACTGTACTCGCAGAGGCCATCTACGCTGAAGGCCTGCGCAACGTCGCGGCTGGCGCCAATCCCATGGACCTCAAACGCGGCATGGAACAGGCACTGAAAAAAATCGTAGAGCAACTCCAAAAGCACAGTAAAAAAGTCGAAACACAGACAGAAATCGCGCAGGTAGCTGCTATTTCAGCCAACAACGACCAAGAGATTGGCAATATTATTGCCAAGGCGATGGAGCGTGTAGGCAAAGACGGGACCATCACTGTCGAAGAAGCCAAAGGCTTTGAAACGACGTTAGAAGTCGTAGAAGGCATGAACTTCGACCGCGGCTACCTCTCAGCCTATTTTGTAACCAATCCACAGACGCAAGAATGCATTCTGGAAGATGCTTACATCCTGCTGCACGAGAAAAAAATCTCTGGTATTAAAGAACTTATCCCTGTTCTTCAAGCAGTCGCCGAGACAGGCCGCCCTCTACTCATCATCTCCGAAGATGTCGAAGGCGAAGCCCTCGCGACGCTCGTCGTGAACAAAATCCGCGGAGGATTAAAAGTTTGCGCAGTCAAGGCACCCGGTTTTGGCGATCGCCGTAAAGCGATCCTCGAAGACATAGCGTTGCTCTCTGGTGGTCAGGTTGTCAGTGAAGAACTAGGACAGAAACTAGAATCCGTCACGATCGACCAACTCGGACGCGCGCACAAAATTGTGATCAAAAAAGATGACACAACGATCATCGAAGGCCAAGGCAGCAAAGACAAGATCGAAGAGCGTAAGCAACAGCTTAAAAAACAGATCGAAGATAGCACTTCAGACTACGATCGCGAAAAACTGCAAGAGCGCTTAGCTAAACTAGCTGGCGGTGTAGCCGTGATCCGCGTTGGGGCAGCGACAGAGATTGAGATGAAAGAGAAGAAAGACCGTGTAGACGATGCACAGCACGCTACCGCAGCAGCCGTCCAGGAGGGCATCCTTCCTGGTGGGGGCGTCGCCCTTCTCCGCTGTATCCCAGAGCTGAACAAGCTAGCTGATACACTGGACGGAGATATCCGTACAGGCGTTAAACTGATCGCTAAGGCTCTTGCAGCACCTCTCACACAGATCGCGGAGAATGCTGGTCAAGAAGGTTCCATCGTGCGCCAAGAGGTCGAAAAGCTGCCTTACAGCCACGGCTACAACGCCCTCGTAGGCGAATATGTCGATATGACCAAAGCAGGCATCTTGGATCCTACCAAAGTTGTAAGATGCGCTGTGGAAAATGCTGTCTCCGTCGCAGCTATTCTACTCACCACCGAAGCGGTGGTGGTCGAATTGCCTGAAGATAAAGAAGGACATTCCCACGCATCCCCAGCCATGGACTACTAAGTATCAAGATAGAGCCACCATGGTTAACCTAAAGCCGGGTCTCCGCAGGGAGCCCGGCTTTTTTCACAAAATATAAAGGCGCTCAACTAAATGGGCCAACGATTCAGCCACTGGAACCCTCACACCGATACAACGCCTCGTGATTTTGACGAGTTACGCGCCCTGTTGCTGGCCAATCGTTCCCACCAGCCGGTCACTCGTCTGGAATATGGGGATCATGGCCTGACCGCCGCCCAAGAGGCGATTGTCGAGGCGCTCAGCACTGACCAACGCATCGCCCTATATGCCGATTACGACGTAGACGGTACCATGAGCTGTGTCTGTTGGATCTGGTTTTTCAAAGCCATCGGCTATACCAATTTTATTCACTACATCCCTTGTCGCTTTCGCGAAGGCTATGGCCTCAACATGGCCGCGATCCGCTATCTCGTAGAAACCGAGAAGGTGCAAGTCGTTCTAACCATGGATACTGGTATTACAGCTAACGCCGAGGCCGCCTATTGCAGCGACCAAGGAGTGCGGTTCATCTGTACGGACCACCACCACATCCAGCCAGAAAAAATGCCCGATTGCGTCATTGTCAATCCCAAACAGCACCCAGACCCTAACTACCAAGAGCTCTGCGGCTGCGGCATCACCTTCGTGCTCTTGCGACGCATGGCCAACCACTTTGCTGTCCCTAGTGAGCTGTGGACAGACCTGCTGGCACTAACTGGTCTGGCCACTATCTGCGACATCGTGCCCTTGAATGGCGTCAACCACAAATTAGCTAAAAGTGGGGTCGAGGCCCTGATGCGGAGCCGTAGACCAATTCTCGCCAAGTTACGAGCTGCCTGCGCAATGCTGGAAGGTCTCGACGAAAAAGATGTTGGTTTCCGTCTAGGACCGCGCATCAATGCAGTAGGCCGATTGGAGCACGCTGACGTGGTCATACAGGCATTTATCGGCGAAAATCCAGATCGCTTGATTGCACAGATGGAAAAAGCCAATCAGCAGCGTCAGCTCCTACAAGCCACGATCGTAAAAGAGGCCCGCGAAGTCGCTAAAAAGCAGCTCGATAGCCCCATTTTGTTTCTCGGCGGAGACTGGCACCCAGGGGTGGTTGGGATTGCAGCTAGTAAGTTAGTAGAAGAGTTCTGGCGTCCTGTCTGGCTCTTCAACCGAGCAGCAGGCCTCTGCAGAGGATCCGCCCGCTCCATCGACGGGTTTAACGTCACCGAGGCCATGGGCCACACAGCAACGCTCTTTCAAAAATTTGGAGGCCACCGCATGGCGGGAGGTTTTACCTTCGACCCGTCAAATGAAGCGGCCATACGGCAAAAACTCATTGACTACGCCTCTCATCAACAACAAGCCCATCCCCATCTATGGGAGAGCAAGGTCACCTACGATTGCGCCCTGACGCTGGATTGGCTGAACCTCGCCTTAGCTGATGCAATCGATAGCCTGAAGCCCTTTGGCAATGGCTTCGAAGAACCGCGGTTCTGTATAGAGGCCGACATCGTGCGCACCGATTTTTACAAAGACAAGCTAACTGGCCAGCCCCGCCATACGGCCGTCACCATCGCGGTCACCGCAGGCAGGCAAAAAATCATGTTCTTCAATCAAGTGCTGATCCAACTCATAGAACCGCGCCGCACCCGCTTCATCGTGTCTGCTTCACGCAATACCTTCCAAGGCGAAACCAACCTGTCGCTCATTGGGCACGATTTTGACCTCAAAAATCAGAACGCTTGAAGTTGCGCGAAAAAAGCTGATCGCGCAATCTTATGCCGATAAAAACAGATCTGCGTATACGTACATTTGGCGCAAAGGTGAAGAAAATGTCTAATTTATAGTGGATCGCGCCTTGCAAGTGTCTTTCTTGCGCCCACTTGAGCAAAGAATTGCCGCTCTCTGGTGCTCTACTTTCGACTCGGACAAAAAATAAAGGAAATGCTCGTCGACCATCCTAGCGTCAAGCAAGACCTGGAGCGTATGGTCAGGGCCCCGCTTAGCACACGCGAGATTTGCAACTACAGCGAACAGCTGTCTGGCACGCTTGGCCCGCTCGTTGAAACGGCACTAGCAGCCAGCCTTGAGGCTCAGCTCAAGGAGTTTGTCGGTCTCATAAAATAGTATGGGTCTAATTTCTTTACCTGGCTAAGCTCAATTTCAGCAACGCCCCCTGGCTGAAGAGTAAGCGCCGATTTTCATTACGAGAGCAGAGCCGCGGCAGGGCCTACCCGCTTTTGCTTTGTGGGCCTGTTGCCTATATCTGAGACCTCTCCATTTTTTGCAGGGCAAAGTGGAGGCACCATCAACTCATGATCTCGGCCATAACCCTTGTGAAAGGCACAACCCCATCTGGCGGTTGTGCGTTCAGAAACGTTTCCAGCTTTACCAGCTCGACCCAAATAAACTCGCTGTACTCCGACGAGCGCATCGGTTTTTCAATATCCAGGGTCATAGGCATTTTTAGCACCATCTCCCATGAGCCGGTCAAGGAATCAAAAACCAAAACAAAAGGGTCGATACTCGTCACTTGCGCGCGATCTATGCCTGTCTCCTCTTCTAGCTCCGTTAGTAGCGCACATCGGTAATCGATAGAGGTTCCAGAGGCTGCCTTTGGATCTATGCCGCCTGATGGAGCCAGTTCCCAACAACCGGGATATTGAGAAACATTAGCTTCCCTCCTAGCAAGGAGAACGTGCCCGCTAGCGACACTGAATCCATTCACCGCTACGGGATTTACCCTCAGCTCCTCTGCCAGGAGCGGTTGTCTATAGACGGCGAGAGCATACCGATAGGACACCCAGTGACCAAGTAAGCGGGTGGAAGATATGTCGACTGCACTGAAAATGACGCCATCAAAAAGATGACTGTTTTTCCGTCTTTCTTCTTCCCAAAGTTTGTCCACCTTCTCTTGGAGGCAAGGAGAGATCAGCAAGGGCTGCTCGACACATATCATCGAAAACGAAGTGTCGATTCTGTGCATGAGCGCAGGGTTCAACGCCAATCTCCCATCAGAACTCCTGCGCCCGCTGCTATGTTTCGGGTGGCCATCTTCCCTTCCACTTGTGGTAAGAAGCTCGGGTGAAGCCCATGGGATTGATGGCCAGGCCGCAAGATAGCAATATTATGTCCTTCTCGGAAGAGCTCACCTACTGCCACGGGCTGGATCGTCTGAATACGACGCCGGCCGAAGTGGTACATCTCCTTTTCGACCTCTTGTACGCTCTTGTGAGCCGAGCCAAGCATCAACTCCACCTGGCGGATCGCCTGCACCATTTCTTTCAATTCTTCAGCTGTGATCGCAAAAAAATGGTCTGGGCCTGGCAACCGATTGTCTAGGGTATAGTGCTTTTCGATGATAGTGGCGCCGAGAGCTACCGCGCCCAAAGGTGCATAGACAGGGTGTCTAGAATGGTCGGACAGGCCCACGGCTACATTAAAGCGCTCTTTTAAACGCACCATAGCACGCAAATTTACACTATCGGGCGGTGTAGGGTATTTTAACGTGCATTGCATCAAAGTAAGGTCTGTGCAACCTTCCTGGCGTAAAAGCTCCACTGCCCACGCGATGTCCTCCTCCTCAGATGCACCTGTGGAAAGGATCACAGGTTTTTTCGAACGCGCTGCCAATTGCAACAACCGCAAATGACTCACTTCGTAGGAGGCTATCTTGTGAATTGGCACAAACGGATCAACCGCGACAAAATCAGCTGGGGAAAAGGGAGTAGATAAAAAGTCGATGCCTTTCTCCACACAATAAGCATGGAGTACAGCCACCATTTCATAGGGCATAGAGAGGTCGCGGAAGATGGAATGAATGTCTCCACCAATGCCATGACTAGCTAGATAAGCAACTGTGCCAGCATTGGGGGCGTAGACCGTCTCGGCACGATAGGTCTGGAACTTCACAGCATCAGCTTTCGCTTCAACGGCAACTTCGATCAGCCTCTTGGCCATTTCCAGGTCACGCTGCGGCGTCCCCATCCGCCAGTTTGACCCCGCCTCGGCTATAATATAGACCACAGAACCGCCTCCTGACGCTTGCCCACTACCAGTAAACTTTTCCTGTCTTCACCAGCAACTCAGCCAACAAAAGCACGCCCACCCTGCGAGCGTTAGAAGTTACGACGAATTTAAAACCGAAAATCGGGCAGTCTTGGATTCTGCTGATCTGTACTTGTAACGAGGGGCTCTGTCCAAACGCATTCGGAGGACCCTCGTGGACCAGAAGCACGCGCTCTAGCGCCGAAGGCAACCCAAGGGAAAAAAGCGCATTGCGCTCTTCTTCCCAAACCTTTGTCAACGCCTCGCATGTAGCACTCTGCTCTAGC
This sequence comes from uncultured bacterium, assembly GCA_964445105.1. Taxonomy (GTDB): domain Bacteria; phylum Chlamydiota; class Chlamydiia; order Chlamydiales; family JAJFMA01; genus CAWBNS01. The sequence goes on from CAYUJS010000006.1 coordinate 13,187, forward strand.
GTTACCGCCACGCACTGCACAGTCTGCTGACTCAAAGCGAGGCTCATCGCGTCTAGCGAGCAGCTGACTGCACTTGAAAGAGAGATAACTTGCCTGAGCTCTTGCTCCATACGCACCCCTAGAGCGAGGTTTGGTCCGGCATTATTTGACCCTAGGCCTGGGCCCGACATGACGACCGCGCGCACCGCCTTTACCCCAAAAGCTTTCTGTAGTGGCTGCAAAGCGATCGCTAGAGCTGCAGAGGGTGCTGCAGGTAGCCCTATTACTAAAGGAGAAGCGGCGAGCTGTTGAAAATTCAGTTCAGGAACGATCACCTGTCCGGCTCCTTCCACGATCCTTGGAGTCGCCTTAGAATGACCCGAAAAGTCGATCGCAAGGCAAACGGGTTCATCTCCTTTAGCGAGAAAGAACCAAGGATGCACCGCCAGCTCACGCTCGAGCTGACGGTGCATTGCAGTTGTCTGACCTATAACCGCTACCGCAATTTTATCGCGGTAGTGAAAGTCAGCATGCATCATCAGAAAGGAACATCTTCGTCAGCAGCGCTTTCTGAGAAGTCGCCACTATACATGGGACTAGCAGGCTGCGGCGCACGGACTGCGCCTGACTGCGCCTGGCCATACTGCGTTGTTCCCTGCTGACCTTCTGGCCGATCAGTACGTCCAAATGGGCTGAAGCGCAGGAACTCTGCACGCACGTCGAGCGCCACTTGCACTGCACCATTTTTGTCTGTATAAGTGCGTGGAGGCTGCAGCTCGCCTACTAAGATAAGACCTTTACCTTTCGTCAGGTGAGGGAGCACGCGATCCCATTGGCTGCCCCATAGAGAAATCTGGTACCAAATCGTGACGTCTTTATCGCCCTTCTTAATATTCGTTGCCATGCGCAGTGTCGATACTTTCGTACCGTCCTGTGTCGATCTAGTTTCAACATCTGCGCCCAGGTGGCCAAAAATTTCTATAATATTCATGTTTTTCCTCATATTAGTAAAATTGATAGAACAACGAAACTGTACCATGGGATAGTATATTGCAAAAACAGGATTTTATCATGTCTGACAGAGATCTCCCCCGTTCGGTCGAAGAATGCCGCGCTACCCTTAAGCGCCACTATCAGGCGAGAGAACAAAGCCAAAAGCTACAAAATCATAGGATTCAACTAGATGATAAAATCGATGAACTTGCCCACCAAATCGATGCGGACCGCAAACTGTTTTTAAAAGAACACGCCAATGAAATGGGCAAACTCTTGGGCGCTAAACAATCGCTCATGCTGAAACTTAAGCAAACGAGGCTCGAGGTGGACCACCTACTCGACGCGGTCGAAGAGATGGAAGAGCGCTCTGGCTTGGTGACCGAGCGACTGGTAGACCTCTTGCTTAAAGACGACCCGTCTGCCGAGGCTAATTACAACTCTCTGCAGGCTCACAAAGATGACGCAAAGGGCGCCGCCCAGCAGCTCTCTGCCCTCGTACAAGCTCTTGCAAGTGTTCTAGACCGCTTGCGTTTAGCAGACCAAACCACTCACAAAGCTACTGGCATTTGGCGTTTTCTTTCCTTGCCACGCGATCCCAGCCCTCATCTGCACCAAGTACAGGCTGCTGCTGCCGCGCTCACTAACTTTAAAATCCCAGAACCCTGGCTATCGGCGGCAGATTCTGCCCAGCTCGAAACCATTGCACAGGCAATAAGCAAACAAACAGATCACCAGGCAAATTTTCAAATACAACAAAAGGCTTGCGCCTCTCTTTTCCTAGAACTGGAAGAGCTTTACCAAAAAGCCCGCCAAGCCCAAGCTAGCGCTGAGCAAACCGCCAGCACAGCGCAAGAGAAATTACACCTATGGCTACTTGGCGAAGGATATAGCCAAGCGGCAGGTAGCTGAAGAGCAAAAATAAGCGCTTGCAAACAGCTCTAAAGGCTACTTGCAAGCGTATTTGGTTTCGAATCGCGAATCTTACCAATTCTGGATCTGCAAATAACTAGGCGCGAATAAATCCTGGACCCGGGCCTTGGGCCCCACCTTTGTACGGAAGTCCCTCTTGATTGTCCTTCTTGCGAGTTTTGTCGTCTCGGCCCTCTGCGACCTCGGTGCAAATCTTTCTCCACTTTTCGATTGTCTCAACGTAGAGAGGAGCAAAGGCGCGCAGTGCGGAAGGGACAGCATGCTCCATGTCTATGGTGCAATGCAGCAAGATGAGCTCTTCTTTCACAGCCACGCCTACGCCACCACCAGCCATCTGGCCGCCAAGCATGGATCCTTCCAGCAAACGCTCGTACAGGTTCAAGCGAGCGGCATCATCGCGCGGAAGGCCGTCTAGTAGAGGAGAATAGAGATATAAACGCTTAGAATTGGGTTCATAAGTTAGATGAAGGGAAAATTCATCATCGATCCCCAAGATGCACGTGTTGTTTTCGTCAAACTCAAGCCCTTCCAGTCCAAGTTCTTTCCCGAATTCTTTCAAATTTTCCTTAGCATTATCGAACGACATATCAACCTCCTAATTGGTCGCAACCCCTGCGGTCACTTGATCACTTAATCGTCAGCCTATAAACAGACACCATATGGCAAGTAACTATGCCGCACGCTGCTATTTAAGTAAATCGGTAAGCTGGATGCGCGCTCGCGCCGCTCCTCGCTCATTAATTTTAAGGTAGTTCAAAAATGTTATGCAATTAATTTGAAGTAATATTTTTAAGATAATAGGATGGCGAGACAGAGCTGATCGAGAAAAGTATGGATAAATTTTTACTTTCTGCTGGAAAGCCCTACCCACTGGGCGCTTGCAAAACCGCTAAGGGCTTCGCCTTTGCCCTAAGAGCGCCCGACGCCAAAACAGTGACGCTTTGCCTTTTTTCCTTGGATAATAGCGCGGAAAGATTAGAAATCGACTTAGACCCAGCCCTGCACCGCACTCAAGACACATGGCATATCGAGGTTGAAAAACTTCAGCCAATTTTCGCCTACGGATATAAGGTAAACAGGGAGCCCCATATATTGCTGGATCCGTATGCAAAAGGGATCCACGCCCACCGCCACTGGTATGCAACGGACCGGCCCGTGCAGCAGGACCCGTATTTTTACCATCCGTTGGGCATCGTTCCGCCCGCTCATTTTGATTGGGAAGGGATCGCAGCGCCCCCTTTGAAATTAGAGGAGCTTATCCTCTACGAGCTACACGTACGCGGATTCACCCAGCATGCTAGTAGCCGAACGGTTAATCCCGGCACTTTTCTAGGCGTAATAGAAAAAATACCACATCTCAAAAAGCTTGGTATCAATGCAGTAGAGCTCATGCCCATCCATGAATTCAACGAGATGGAGGGCAACCGTTGTTCGCTTATTGGCAGAAAACAGCTAGGCAATTACTGGGGCTACTCCAGCGTAAGTTTTTTTGCACCGATGAGTCGGTATGCCGCCGGAGAGCTCTATGATGCTCCTTTGACCGAGCTAAAAACCCTAGTGAAGGAGCTACACCGCGCAGGCATCGCGGTGATTTTGGATGTGGTCTACAACCATACTGCAGAAGGCAACCATCTAGGCCCTCTCTATTCCTTCAAAAAATTAGCTAATCGCAGCTACTACATCATGAACCCAGACGGCACCTACCAGAACCATTCTGGCTGCGGGAATACCTTCAATTGCAATCAGGTATTAGCCCGACAACACATTCTAGACTCGTTGCGCTATTGGGTAACCGAATTCCACGTAGATGGCTTTCGGTTCGATCTAGCATCCGTTCTCACCCGAGGTGACTCAGGAGAGCCATTGGCGCAGGCGCCTTTGCTGCAAGAGATCACACAAGACCCGGTTCTCTCTACTGTCAAATTTATAGCTGAGCCATGGGATATGGGGCTCTACCAGGTAGGCCAATTCCATATGCTGTCGGATAGCCGCTGGTCGGAGTGGAACGGCCGTTATCGCGATTCAGTAAGGCGCTTTATCGCTGGCCATGAAAATGCGTCCGGTGAGTTTGCCACGCGCCTCTGCGGCTCGAAAGATCTCTATTGGCAAGGCACCCCTCTCAACAGTCTAAACTTCGTGACTGCTCACGATGGCTTTACCCTGGCCGACCTTGTTTCCTACAACGGAAAGCACAACCAGGACAATGGGGAAGGCGATCGCGATGGGCTGAATGAGAACCTGAGCTGGAATTGTGGGCAAGAGGGGCCAACCGAGGACGCTACGATCCTGAGCCGCCGTCAAAGGCAGATGCGCAACTTTCTTCTCGCCCTCATGCTATCCCGAGGGATACCCATGCTTTCGATGGGGGACGAATATGGCCATACCCGCCGCGGCAATAATAACCCTTGGAGCTGCGACGACGAAACCAACTGGTTCTGCTGGGACCAGCTTGCGCATCCGGAAAGCCAGCTGATGGTGAATTTTGTCACTCAGCTGATTGCCTTGCGCAAAACGCACCCCTGCCTTGCTAGCGGGCATTTTCTTACCGAGGACGATATCTGCTGGCACGGACTGGAACCACTTAGACCCAACTGGGGACCGCAAAATCGATTTGTCGCCTTTACTTTGAAGGGTGCAGAAGAGTTGTACGTAGCTTTCAACGCCTCCCATGCACAGGTAGAGGCTAGACTGCCCGAGGGAAGAGCGTGGGAGTGTATCCTCAATACAGAAGGGCAAAACATACCGCTGGGTCCTACTGTCAGCATGCTGGAGCATTCGGCTATCGTGCTTCGGTCTAGCAGTGGCGGCTGCTAGTTCAAAGGATGAGCATGGCATCACCGTAAGAAAAAAAACGAAATCTATCCTTTACCGCTTTCTGGTAGGCTTCGCGAATCAACTCTGGTCCCGCTAGAGCACTGACAAGCATCAATAAGGTAGAGCCGGGTAGGTGAAAATTTGTTAGCAGGCTCTGTACGTATTTAAATTGGTAGCCTGGATAGATATAAATATCGGTCTCGTACTCTCCTGAGGAGATGATTCCGTCCGCAGAAGAGGCAGCTTCCAGAGTACGGCAACTGGTAGTGCCCACACAAATCTGGCGCTTACCCTTAGGCCTTTGGTTGAGCAGATGAGCTGTTTGTTGCGTGATCATGAACCGTTCTAAATGCATTTCATGTTGGCGAATATCATCGACCTGCACAGGCTGAAAAGTCCCCAAGCCCACGTGTAAGGTCACTTCACAGGTAGCGATCTGCTTTTCAGCAAGCCGTTGTAGCAAATTCTCAGTAAAATGCAAGCCAGCTGTAGGCGCAGCTACTGCCCCTTTCTGGCTTGCGTAGACGGTTTGGTAGCGCTGCTTGTCGGTAAACTGCTCCTCCGACCTATGAATATAGTGAGGAAGCGGCACCTGGCCGAACTGTTCAATTTGCTCCCAGGCATCGCCTGCCGTCAGGAGCCGTACCTGCTTACGCCCATCTTGCAAGTCGGCTACAATTTCACAAGCGAGCGTGTCAGAAACAGTGACCACACTACCCAGCCGCAGGCGCTTACCGGGCTTAGCCAACGCCTCCCAAACACCGCCTTCCAAAGGCTTAAGTAGAAAAATTTCTGCTTTACCTCCTCCGGCGCGCTTGCCAAGCAGGCGACAAGGAATCACTTTGGTATTGTTCATGACCAAGCTATCACCAGGCTCAAGCAGATCGGATAAATCCCGAAAAACCCTTTCTGAGATATTTCCCGAGGCCCGATCGACCACCATCAAACGAGAGGCATCCCGCGGCTCACAGGGCTGCTGCGCAATCAATTCTGGGGGTAATTCGAATTGGTAAGACTGTAAAGAATAAGGGTCCATAGCTTAGCGACCTGACAGCGGCAGTTGGCTGGTATAGCCAACTACCCTTTCAGACTCAAGGAAACACCCTGGTGATCGCCGCATTTGACACCACCCCGCCCAAGATTTGACCAGCGTGCTGCCCGCTTTCAGCCTGCTTAACAGCTTCAGCCAAGGATAAGACTCCACGCTGGGTGCTCTCTTTTTTCCATTTTACAGGTACAAGCACAACATCATCAGGTGACTCTGCGGAGCGCCCTAAGACCATGTAGCGGGTCGCTAATAGTGCTTTATTTACGTCATCAGCTCTGGCAAACAGCCCTAGGCCAGCGTAGCCCGTCTGCTGGGCGTCGACATCCCAATGCTCATTTTTCGGGCGCTGCGTCTGATTATACACATTTGTCCGCTCCGCAATAGCAACCGCATTTAATGCCTCAGTAGGATAAGCTTGATCGATCTGAGTCCCTAGAACGGAGGCAAGGTAATCTTCCACATCGACCGTGTTTACGATGCTGAGCGTCAAAGAATCTCTAAAACCTTGGATGGTTAAGCTTCCTCGATAAGGAGTACCGTTCACCATAAAGATGCTGTCCCTTCCAGTAGGCACCAGGGTAATTTTAAAGCGATCTAAAAATACTTCTCCCCAGGTTAGGCCCGCTGGCGTAGATTCGATCATACGACATTTACCATGTACCCGACTGGAGTATTCACCGCCTTGCGCGTCCAGAATCGCATACTTGCCTTTGACTTCTAGCATTGCTTTTGGTAAGTCATGCACAATCAGCGCTCGAACCGCCGGCGCCCGCTCTAATTGACGGGAATGTTTTACATTCGTGCGATCCCACAACGCCGCATCAGCTGTACAAACAAGTGTACAAATAGCCCAGATTGCGATCCAAATTTGATTTTTCATACTGATATCCCCTCGTTATTTTTTTTCGGCACCTTCCTGCCCAGATGGCGGTAGGCCAATACCGTTGCCTCACGCCCTCGCGGAGTTCGCTTCATAAATCCTTGCAAAATCAAATAAGGCTCGTAGACCTCTTCCAGAGTAGATCGCTCTTCTCCAATTGCCACGGCAAGCGTTCCAAGGCCCACGGGGCCCCCTTGATAGTGGTCTATCAAAACTTCTAAAATCTTTTTATCTAGCTCATCTAAGCCACATGCGTCGATGGCTAGCATTTCCAACGCGTCTTTTACCACCTGCGGGTCTACCCTCCCCTGGGTGCGCATTTGAGAGAAATCCCGTACCCAGCGCAACAGGTTATTGGCGACCCTTGGCGTGCCACGCGCACGCGCCGCAATCTCTTGCGCGCACTCGTCGTCAATCAATAGGTTTAAAATGCGACTTGTGCGCGTGACCACTCCTGCGAGTATGTGAGGAGGATAATAATTTAAACGACAGGTAATGCCAAAACGCGAGCGCAGCGGACCCGTGAGCAACCCCAGCCGCGTCGTCGCGCCGACCAAGGTGAATTTTTCGAGTTTCATCTGCACGCTGCGCGCATTGGGCCCGCTATCGATGATAAAGTCGACCACGTAATCTTCCATCGCGGGGTAGAGGTACTCCTCTACCGTGCGATTCAAGCGGTGAATCTCGTCTATGAAAAGGATATCGCCCTCTCGCAAGTTAGTCAAAATGCCCACGAGGTCGCCAGGCTTATCTATCGCCGGCCCCGAAGTGATCACAATATTCGTGCCCATAGCCTTCGCTAAGATATTGGCCAGTGTCGTTTTGCCCAGCCCAGGCGGACCGCTGAAAAGGCAGTGTGCCAACGGCTCAGCGCGCCCTCGCGCTGCGCCGATGAATACTTCAAGCCGCTCTCTTAAAGAGTCTTGCCCTAAAAAGTCGGTCAAGCTCTGCGGGCGTAAGGGCACCTCAAAAGCGTCGTCTTGCTTCACTAATGACGACTCGATGAATTTCTCTGTCATGTATCCACCGTCTAAAATCACCAACATTAAACGTTGGAAGCACGATTTTAAGCAAGCAAGGGAAAAAGCCGGCAGCAGCTCCTGCTAAAAAAGCCCCCTGCGGCCTATGCGCGATGGCCTTAAAAAAGGCAAATAGAAGAAAAAAAGCTCATTTTAATAATGAAAATCATATCGATTAATAATCAAAAATTATGTAAAATATAATCATAATACAATATATTTGGGATTTAAATGGATATACAAAACCCATCTCGTACTTTAAAATACAACTCTTCAGACGAGCCAGCCGGCAGCTTCCGACCGGCCAAAAACCAAGACCCTATATTTGAGATGGAACCCACTGCAGAGGACGAAGAAGGAACACTAATCTCAGACACCGCTTCTGATCACCGCCCTTCAACAGAGATGCCTAGAGGCCAAGCGGCGACAAGAGCCATCGAGGAACGAGCCAACCGTTTTAAAGACAAGCCGCAAGAACTAGCCAACAAGTTAATCACCATATGCGCCAAGCTCCCCATGAAATATGTAGCCATTACCGCACTTGCTGGCCTCACGCTAGGCGTAGGTGCTATCATCCTCATCGTTGCCGCCGCTACCCTCGCTACTGGAGGTGCCGCTGCTGGAGCCCTAGCACTTGTAGGCCTATTCAGCGCGGTCCTGGTCCTTAGCGCGGGCGCTGTAGCCTTGGGCTACGGAGGAGCGAGTATACTTTTCAATATGATGTCGGAAGACGATTTCGACACATCAGAGCCAGCTGGGCCAGCGCGCCACGCTCCCATACAACAAAGGCAGCCCCCGCCGGATAGCGATAGAGAGGTAGAGCGCGAGGAAAAAGGTGATGGTGAGATAGATGGCGATGGCTTTGAACGAGGGCCGGACAACCACTTAGACCTTGATGAGAGCGATCTAGAGATAGACGAAGAATCATTCGTACAGCCTCCAGAATTTACCTCAGCCAGCCCCCCTTCTCACACCTCGCAATCAGCAGACCAAGCTTGGATCCAACAACAACGCGCGCTCATTGAGCAGCAGCAAGCATTGATCGACCAACAGCAGCAACAACTCAAAAATCTGTTCGGGCGCGCTCCTTTGGACCAGCAGCAAGCATTGATCGACCAACAGCAGCAACAACTCAAAAATCTGTTCGGGCGCGCTCCTTTGGACCAGCAGCAGCAAATCGAACAGCTGAATCGGCAAATTGCCGATCTGTACCATCTTTTAGCACAACACACGCCAACCAGTTCGTCTTCTAGCTCAGCACCTCCTCTGGCCGAACCACAACAAAGCTACGGGACCGATTACCTAGAGCGGCAGAACGAACTGTTGCGCCAAAAGGACGAGCTGTTCATGCAGCTGCAGCAGATGCACGCGGCGCCTCAAAGAGACCAGCACGCAGCTGTTTTTGCTGAGGCCGCCCGCGTAATGGTTAACCCACCACCGAATAAGAAGCTTCCAAAGCTTGAAATTACGCCGATCAAAGCGCGAATGAATCTAGATCAGATTAAAATCGCTGGAACCAACTTAGAAGAGATTTTGGGTCCGCTGCCCTTAACGACTATCGAACTATTAATGCATTATCTTATAAAATTGGATCAACCGAGTTATCAACCTAAAAACCCGTTTACTACAGAAACATTAGCGCGCTTAGACGAGATCAGAATTAATACCGGCACTACAAACGTCAAGCTCACCCAAGTATTAAGAGAGCGATTCTCTGAATCTGAACGAAAATTGTTGAGGCGCAAGCTGACAAGTAAATACGGCGATCAGCTGCAAAAAAAAGATAATACGTAAAAAACTAAGGCGCTTACTTTCGAGCCCTCGTAGCCGCGCGTTTAACGCCGCCAGTCCATCAAAGCATCCGAACAATGCAGGAACGTGCAAAAAAAGGCACCAGGTCAGGGCGCTTTAATCCCACAACCTGATGCTTCAATCTCTGCTTAGTCTTAGCCTCGGGCTATTTGACTAAAGAGCTGTGTCTCTGCGTCGCGTTTATCTTTTTCATTGCGGCGCAGGCCCTCTTGAAGGTCTTTAAGACGTGAAGTTTCACCGACGAGCTGTTGGCTAAGCTGATCCGCGCTGTTCTTCTCTGCCCCGCGCTTATTCTGTCTAGCCTGCAATCCTTGCCGTTCCATTTCAGCAAAAGTCTGCAACGGGGACTGAAGAAACTGAGACGCTCCCGACAGTGCCTGGAACTGGTTAGCCGGCAAATAAAACCCCGCCGCGGCATTACCGAGCGTAAGCAAAGGCTGCAGCCATTGCACCGTTAGCAAACGGTATCCACCAGTTGCTTCTTCCTGCAACTTGGCCGCTACCTCGCCTTCCTTGTTCACGTTTCGGCGCAAGATTGTGCTCACCTTGATGCTTTCGTGCTCTGCTTCGATCAGCTGCGAGCACAAAGCGCGATAGACAGCGTCCATGTTTCCTTCAAGGGAATCTAGCTGCTTGATTATATAGCGCTGACGCCACTTGGCATGTAAGTCTGGCGCGACCTCCTCAACTTGCTGAGGACGCTGTACGACAGCTTCTACACCATCCAATTTAACATCTTTTAAGACAACCATGGGTATCTCCTATGCAATATTTCTAATAGATTGCTTATTGATTTCATCCAACTGCTGCAAGTGCTCAATCAAAGATCTGTAAAGCTGATTTCGGGTGTCCAGTGGCTTCTTAAGATCTTCTCTTGTTTCCAATCTGATTTTTTCGTCAGCTTTGCGGATGCTGCCTTCCAAGGTGGTTAATTTACCCTTTCTAACATGTTCCTCATGCCCATACTTGGCCTGCACAGCCTGTCCGATAGCTCCGGTCACTCCAGTCAGACTTTTAAAAGCCGCTGTGGCTTGAGTCTCGTCGGGTAACCCGCTACTTAGCAAGCCGATGCCGGTTACAGCTAAAGTCAGGGCAATCTGCAGTCTGGCCGCATGAATCTTCTCATCCCCGCCCGTTACTGCGGCGGTTGCTTTGCCCGTGTACTTGGCGATGGGGTCGCCTGCCACCTGATTCAGCAAGCCGATCACACAGGGCACGAGTAGCCAAGCAGAGGCGGCGGGGGTGCCACCCAAAGCTGTATTCGCCACCAAAGCTGCCGTGCCAGCAAATGCTGTCGCCTGGGTAAAATTATTCCACCATGAATTATTTCGGATACCGTCGGAAAGCTCTTCCATAACTTTGAGGCGGGCATCCAGATCTCTCGCGCGGTCTGTATACGATTCAGAAAGCTTTTTCCTGGCCATATGAAATTCTTCTTTCTTACCCTGCATCATAAGTTGCACGAGCAACAAGAAAACTGCATCCATGCCTATATCTCGACGCAAGGAATCAGCCTTATCTAACCATTTAGCCAACGCCGTCTCTAAGCGACGATATTCTTTGATATCTTCCTCGCTCATGTTGTGCGACTCGAAGGGATTGGTTTGGAAACGATACGGATGAGGTGGAGCGGGGGCCGCGTTTACGCGGTGCTTTTCGGCAAGAAAGTGATTTTTTAAGCTTATCGCTAAATCAGCCACGACGTTGGCGATTGTACCAAATAGTCCCTGCTCTTCAACTGCACGCTCTGGGGCAGCGGCGATCTTATCGTTTCTTGTTAGTGCCTTGCTGCCAGTCTGCGGGAAGGGCGCGAGAGCTTGAGTTCTAAGCACGCCTTCTTCAGAGGCAGCGATCAATGTATCCTGCTGACTCCAGCCCGTATTATTGTAGCCTCTTTTCCTGGTTTCTGTAGTCTCAATGGGCAAAGGGTCATGACAGCCAGACACAATATCTCGTTCAGCAGGCAGAGCGGCCTGGTTGGGGGCGGCTCTCTTAGCCTCTTCTTGCTCTTTACGCCAGGCGAGGCGACTTTGTTCGACGTCAATTGTGCGAGACATCCTTACCTCCCAGCGATGTTGCGTGCAGGGGTCCTCATCATCTCGCCGTACATTTTGATCATGTACTGCATGAGCTGCATCGCCTGTGTACGCTCTTGGAAAATTCGATCGATCTCTTGGCATCCACGACTAATCTCTTGATCGATGTCTGTCAAGACGCGGTCTCTCAAGTTGGAGACCAGATCCGCTTTGAGCTCTTTGGAAAGAATGAGGTCTGACTTATCAAAGTCTAGTTTACCGGTCTCATACCCCTTCTCGCGGGCTTCACGCAGCAACTTTCGCACTTCTAAACGCTCGCGTAGATCCTTCCATGCTTGATCCGTCTCAACCCCAGTCCTCGCCCTTAGGCCTGTCAGAAACGACTTCGTCTCTTCTGCCTTGAGCTGCAGGTTACCTTGTGAAAAAGGGGGCAAAGCGCAGCCCAATTCGGCTGCTTGCTGTAGTTTTTGACGGAGCTCGAGCTTGAGCTCCAGCTCTTGTTCTCTTTTACCCACCTCTTCACCAATTAAAAGCAGACCAGTCACTGGATCTATTTTAGGGTGGCTTAGATCTAAAGAGCCGTCGTCCGCAGATAGTTCCTCCACTAAGGTTGCAAGGCGGTGGAGCAGTTGGAGGCTTTTTTCCTCTAAGAAGGGCTTGCCGCCCTTTTTGGCGATGGAAAGGTCGACAGAGCCGATGCTACGCTCTTCACGAGAGGTAAGGTCATTCACCCGAGAGATCAGGTTATTTACCCATCTCTTATCTCGCTGCAGCTGTTCAACCCCATGGCTCTTTGTGTAGAAGGCATCCTTTGCCTTACGCATCTTGTGGCCCCCGAGAATGCGGGCACCATCGATGAAGGAGTAATCCTGCATGCTTGCGGCTTCGTATAATACGGGGTCTCTTATCACTTGATCTACAGAGGGTCTGACTGTCATTTATCGCCTCCTAAATTCGGAAAGATGCATAAGTTCACCATTTTATTCTCTAACAATTAAATTTGTCAACGTTAATCACGCCAAAAAGTCTGATAAAATTAAATAAGCAACAACTAGAAGCATTAAAATAGCCACAGTTCCCGCTAGAAAAAAGAGCCGGCTCAGCGAGGGGTGGAAAAAGGCTTAGTTCGCGACGAATTCATAGCTCTGGCCGCTAAAATAACCGTTGACAACCTCCCCTATAGAATTGTAAAAACGACTTCGAAAAACTTCGGCTAACAGCGACCAGCACTCTTTGCCCCTTGTGCTGGCACCGAGCCTTTGGCTTGTATTAAAAAACACTGAAAATTTCAAACTATTTGGGGGCCGTTCTATGACATCCACCTACAGGTTTAGAACCGAAGAAGAAACAGAAAAGATCAGGAAAGAAAACAAGAGTTTATTGGACAGATTCGGCGAATGGCTGGATGAAAAGGGGCTAAGCGCGAAGGTCATTGGTGACCATCTTTGGAACACTGATTTTTTCATAAACGAGTACCTTCTTTATGAGGACGCAACCCACGCACGCGAAGGTGCACAGAAGATCAATATATTTTTGGGGTATTGGTTTGTAAAAAAAGCCATGTGGGCAAGTTGTGCAGCTATTAAGAAAAACGCCGTTAGCTTAAAAAAATTCTATACATTTCTTTACGAACTGGGCGAGATCGAAAAAGAAGATCTTGAGCAACTGACAAGCACAATAAAGGAAAAGATGCCCGAGTGGCTCGCAAGCATGGAGCGCTACGACGACCCAGAGATCTCTGACATGGCCGAGGTGTGGGGCTTATACGATTGAAGGTTTAAAATTTGGTATAGTAAATACCGCCCTTTGTACGTTTGCCTTCTTTGACAAACCCGGCAGACAGCTGGGCGGCACAGCGAAGGTTCTCCACTTAGCCGGGGCGTTGGGCAAGGCATAAAATTAAAGCCCGCACCCTCGAGCAACATAATTGAGGGAGCAGCCGGCATAGCGCTAAACCGCGATGATCAAGACCTATTCAAACGAAAAGAGTTCAGCAGCACCGTTAAACTACTTACCACCATTGCTATAGCTGAGTAAAGAGGCGTAAGAGCCCCCCAAATAGCCAGTCCGATGCCGATGACGTTGTAAGAAAAAGACCAGGCCAGGTTTTGAATCACGATGGAGCGCCCTTTAGCCGCCAGTCGACGCACCCTTGGGATTACATCCAATCGACCAGTGGTGAGCAGCAGATCGGAGACCTGAATGGAGACATCCGTCGCTGAGACCGTAGAGATGCCCACATGCGCGCAGGTCAGCGCCGGGGCGTCGTTGACTCCGTCTCCCACCATACCAACGATACGTCCCTCTTGGCGAAACTTCTCTACGACGGCCCGTTTCTCCAGGGGGCTCTGGTGAGCCATCCATTGAACAAAGCCACACCGTTGGGCAACTTCCGCCACACAAGAGGAAGAATCACCCGAAATAAGACAGCCCTCAACCGCGCCAAGATCTACTAAAAGACGATCTGCTCCTGGCCGCAGCTGGTCACCCAAGAGAAGCGTCGTTAGCCACAAACCGTCTCGCGCAAAATAAACCTGGCTCATTCCTTCGACACCGGGGGCCTGCGGAATATTGCGCACCCCTTGTTCTTCCATCAAGGTAAGCGAGCCCAGCAGGTAATGAGATCCTCCACACTGCGCTGACAGGCCCTTGCCAATCCATTCTTGTAGCTCTTCAGCAGGCTGACCAATCTGGCCAAGCGCGTGATTAACGGCCACCGAGACGGGATGAATAGACTGGCTCGCCATCCCCTTCAGGGCGGCGAGCGCGGAGACGGAAAGCACCTCCAAACCACCAAGAACGCGATAACGCCCTTCTGTGATGGTGCCTGTCTTATCGAAAATGAGCACCTCTTCCCGCCCCAAGTAGCGCAGACAACCCCGGTTGCGTACGATAGCCCCCATCGCCGCCAAGCCATTCATCAGATAAGATTCTGCGAGCGGCCCCGCAATACCAATTGCACAAGGACAAGAAATCAGCAGCACGCTAACCGAGCGCAACATAGCTGCTTCTAGACCAGCACCAGAATACAACAGCCAGCCGGCCACAGCCGCTGCTATCAAAAAAACGGCCGGCACAAAGGCTGCTGAAACTTTATCTGAAAGGCGCACGTAGTGGGTTTTATGCCCGATATCGCGCTCGATATTCCCAATCATTTGCTTCAATAGCGTCTGATCTTCGGTGCAAGTGACGCGGTAGACAACACGCCCTTGCCTCACCAATGTGCCGCCTAAAACATCGCTGCCCTCCCGTTTCGGTACAGGCAAGGACTCGCCCGTCATCAACGATTCATCGATAGCAGCGGCTCCCTCTACAATTATACCTTCAAGGACGATTTTCTCCCCGGTGAGCGCCACTAGCAAATCGCCCGTCTTAACCTCTTTCAGTAGCACAAACTTCTCAGAACCATCTGCAAGCCGCATGCGGCCTCGCCGCGGCACGGAACGAGTGAGCCGAAATAGCGATTCTTTGGCGGAAAATTTCGCGCGCGTTTCGATAATCTTGCCTAACAGAACAAACGCCACAATCACCGATAATGAATCGAAATACACATCTGCTCCGCCAGAAAACAAAACATACGCTGAATGGGCGAAAGCCGCGCTAACCCCAACCACCACCAGCGTCTCCATGCCGTAAATGCCCGCGCGGATATTCCCCGGTACACGCCTCCAAAGTGGCCAGGCCGCATAAAATACCACCGGTAGAGCCAAAAAAAAGGACAACCATGCAAAGAACGATACATACCCCACTTCTTCCCTCGAAAAGTAAGTGGCGTAGGACGGATAAGCAAACATCATGATATTCATAGAGCAAAACACCGCCACCCCAAACCGCATCCAAAGCCCTGTAGAAACCTTGCGCTGCAGGCTATCCTGCAGCTCCACGCATTGATAACCCAAGGCGGCAATCTCTTTAAGAATAGAGTCGCGAGAAACCGCTATGGGATAGTATTCGATCACCGCCAGGTCGGTCGCGTAATCGACCACGCACAAAAACACGCCCTCCATCTGGCCAACGATCCAAGAGATCACTTGCGCACAAGAAGGACACCAGAGATCGGTAATTTCGATATAAATTTTAATGCGCTCTTCCAAGCGCTCTGCACGGACGCTCTCCAGTAATTCGGGGTTAGAGATCACTCCCAGCCGCAGCGCTTCGCGGAAAAGTGGGTCCTCGCGGTATCCTTGAAGCTTACCGCGTGCCTGAAGGACAGCATACACCGCTTGGCAACCCGCACAACAGAAGACGCGCCCACCCTCGACATAGGCACGTTTCCCCACAGGTGTCTGGCATAGATCGCATATTGATTCCATAACGCCACACCGTGCCAAAGTTTACGTTTCAAAGATAGTACCTCCTGATATTTTTTGAAAAAAATTGACTATTTCGTGATTTTTCTTGTACGTTTGCCCTAGGTAAGTCTTGTAAACGATCTGCTGGCGGGACTGCTACCGCGTTTGCACACCGTTTTTTTGCAAGATATGATCTGTTATGCGCTTGTTACTCTCTACTCTTCTTTGCCTGCTGCTTTGCAGCTGTGAGCACGCCACACAATCAGCCGCTCAAACTTGGCAGCTTATTGCAGGCCGCAACCCCGATCAGCAGCCTGTCTACAGGACTATTGTCCCCGAGCAGTGGCACCGGCTACCAAGCGAAAAAAGCCTAAAGGATACGACAAAGCCAATTTGTGAATACCGCATTGCGGACGAAATACGCTTGGTCGTTCATAACTTTCCTAGCGACAGCTTAACCCAGCGCATCCCTGTCCAGGCACAAGTGGCCCGCTGGCAAAGACAAGCGGGCCCAGGTATTCTTTCACAAGAATGTCAAAACGGGTTTGTCGGCTTGCGCCTCGAAGCAGACAACCTGATCGCGTGGGCCATGCAGCTGGATCCGGAGCTTTACCTTGCGCTCAACGAGAAAGAGCGAGAACGCCGCGCCGACTACACTATCAAAGCGACAGGGCCCCAAAACCTTTTGGAGGCCCATCGCTGTCAGTTAGAAGCGTTCGCAAAATGGTTTGAGCTGATCGAACCCATCCCGGCTGATTCGTAACCGTGCTGCGTATCCTAGGAGGCGTCCGGCTTGCACTCATCCTCATCGCCACTACAGCCCTCTTTGTGATCGCAGGAACCATTCTGGAATCGATCACCCAGTCCCATCGTTACGCGGCATTATTTACTTATCAGCATCCGCTATTCATCGCCCTACTCGCTGGTTTTTTTATTAACATCTTCTTCGCAGCGCTGCTTCGCTGGCCCTTCGAGCGACGCCACACCGCCTTTCTTATCACCCATCTCGGTCTGTTAATGGTGCTCGGTGGCGTCATCGTCAAACAAATCTGGGGCGTACAAGGCAACATGCTGCTTAAAGAAGGTACTGTTTCCAACGAGCTCCTTCTCAGCGACACCTCCGTCATTCGCGTAGACACACCAACTGGGAAGTACCTATTCGACACGCAACGCACCGAGATTGACAACCTTACACTGACCCTGGTCGATAAATATCCTCATTCCTCCGAGCACTGGGAAGGCTGGTTTAAGCAAAACCACCTTTGTATCCGCGGGCTCAAACCTCTAGCCCTCGGCGAGCGCACGCAACTGACCGACGCTGCGGGTAATCTTTGGACTTTTTTAGCCGCAAGCGAAGAGGTCCCTTTTGATGCCCCAGGTGTACTCTTCGTGAAATGTAACAATGACGACGAGCAATTATTCGCTCAACTACCGGACGGATCAAAATTCAGCCAAACCTATGCCAACGATCAGTACGAGTCTGTATTCGAAGTAAATAACGGATTTGGTGGCTACTGGGTACAAGCAGCCATAACCCCAGAATTCATTCTAGAAGCACCCCTCAGTAGGATTCATCAAGTAGAAGAGCCCACAAATAAACCGGAAGACCACCTGCCTCTCATTCGCCTAGAGGCTAAATCAGGGAAGCAATCACAGATCGTTCCCATCACCTATGACCGCATGGCCAAAGGGCTCAAGTGGCCTATTCTAGAAGGAAAAGCCCTGCTGCGTTACCAGCCCGCCTGGCAAGAGCTGCCGTATGAGGTGCGTCTGCGCCAAGCGCGCAAAGTCAATTACCCCAACTCAGACCAGCCCTACAGCTACGAAGCTGACATCGTCGTGAAAGACACACGCTCAAGCCGCCTGGTCGAAACAACCCTCTGCATGAACCAAGTCCATGAAACATGGGACGGGTACCGCTTCTACCTTAGCAACATTTCCCAAGCCCCCAACTCAGCGCGACAGATTCAGCTAGCCATCAATCACGACCCAGCCAAATACTGGCTTACCTACCCCGGTGGCCTCCTAGTTTCTCTGGGCATTGTCATGCTCTTCGCTCAAGCCAAGAAACGTCTGCTAGGCGCAGACGCGCTACATTAACGCAACGCTTGGAATCGCTTTCAGACCTTCTTCTAGAGCGGCCCCTGGAGTTACTGTAACATCTAGCTGGAGGGTCGCCACTAACTTTCTTGCGGCGGAGAATTCCAGTTCCACTGGGGTAGAGCCGGCGTGCTGTTCTAGAGAGGTTTTGAGAGAGAGAAGCTGCGATAAAGTGACTTGGTCGGCATCGATTTTGATTTTCATGGCTGATCCTGAATTCTGAATTCCGGATCCTGGATCCTGAATCTTATTTTTGGGAGAGAGCTGAGCAGGCTGCTTGGGCTCAGAGCGGCGCGCTTCGCTTTTGCGCGTGGCCATGCGGCTAGTCTGCTGCTTGATGCGGTCGTAGGCAGTATCACACTGTTGGACGAGCGCTTCGTTAGTTTGCGTTAAGTCCTCTAACCAGTGACAGCTTAGACGCACTGATTCTTCGCGTTTATCCACTTGCAGTACCGCCAAAAGCAGTTTATTTTCTTCTAACAGATGGCGTTTTTCTTCGTACATCTCAGACCAGATGGGGAGCTCGTAGTGAACCAGCCCATCACTGATGGTGAGAATAGCAAACTTTTTCTGGTTCTTGGCCGAGATACGGTTCTGGACAGTTTCTACGATGAACGCTGTTCTGAATACCGCGTCGTGATCCATCTCGTCGACCTTGGCAAGTTGCAGACTGCCTAGTCGCTTCAATGTCTCGCCCCAGTTGTCCATAGGATGCCCCGTCAAAAATAGTCCTAGGAGCTCTTTCTCTTTGAGAAGTAGATCGACCTGCGAGCGGGGCTGCGCGACTTTAGGTGGATTGGGAAGGGGTCCGGCATCGCCCGTTTGCGCGGCAAAAAGGAACATCACACCAACTTCTTTGGCAGAACGATCCTTCAAAGCGGCATCGAAGAGAAGGTCAAGCGACTGTATCAACTGATCCCGCGTCCATCCTAGATCTTCAAAACAACCAGCCTCGATCAGGTGTTCGATGTTTTTTTTACCGACTTTTTTCAGGTCTAATCGTTTACAAAAGTCCCAGAAACTCTTAAAACGGCCACCTCTCTGACGCTCTTTTAAGATGGTTTCGACGACCCCGGTGCCAACCCCTTTAATACCTGCCATCGCAAAGCGAATGCCTTTTTCAGTGGCTTCGAACTGCACGGTCGATTCGTTGATGTCAGGCGGCAGGATAGGAATGTTCATCGCTTGTCCTTCGCGAATGAACTTGGAGACTTTGGTTAAGTCGTGCGCTTCACAGGTCATGTTGGCAGCAAGCCATTCGCCGGGGAAATTTGCCTTCAGGTAGGCGGTCACATAGCTGAGGTAGCCATAAGCCGTCGCATGCGATTTGTTAAAGCCGTAGGCGGCAAATTTCTCCATTTTGTCGAAGACGCGCATAGAGACTTCTTCGGAAATTTGGTTCTCAAGCGCGCCTAAGCGAAATTTTTCACGCTGCTTAGCCATTTTATCGGCTTCTTTTTTCCCCATGGCGCGGCGCAGTACGTCGCCTTCACCGAGAGTGTAGTTAGCCATACGACTGGCGATTTGCATCACTTGCTCTTGGTAGACCATGATGCCGTAAGTTTCGGACAGGATGTCTTTTACCCAAGGATGATCATACTCGATAGGCTCGCGGCCATGCTTGCGCGCAATGAAGGAAGGGATCATATCCATAGGACCTGGACGATAAAGCGCGCCTACCGCGATGATCTCTTCAAACTTATCTAGGTGTAGCTGTCGCGCTAGCTCTTGCATGCCGCCAGACTCCAGCTGAAATACGCTGAGGGTTTTACCTTGGTTGAGCAGATCAAAAGTTTTGGCGTCGTCTAGCGCTAGATTGATCCAATCGATGTCGATATTACGGTTGCGTTTGATGGCATCAACCGTTTTCTGGATACTCGTGAGAGTCTTCAACCCCAAAAAGTCGATTTTAAGCATGCCGACCTCTTCCACGGGCTTCATGGAATACTGTGTAACGGCCATTTCCGCATCTTTAGAAACACACAAAGGAATGAAATCTACCAGTGGATCGCCCGCGACCACGACCCCTGCGGCATGGGTGCCTGTGCTGCGGATAGACCCCTCCAACTTGCGGCCGATATCGATGATACGCCTAGCATCTTCATCCATGTCATACGCTTGGCGCAGATCCGCATCCTTTTCTAAGGCCGTGTCGATGGTGATGCCTAGATCGTCGGGCACAAGCTTAGCGATGGCGTTCACGCGGGTCAAAGGTACATTCAGCACTCTACCCACATCGCGCACGCATGACTTGGCCTTCATGGTCATAAAGGTGATGATCTGAGCGACGTTCTCCTTCCCGTATTTATCCAAAGTGTAGTGGATAACATCGCCACGCCGATCCATGCAGATGTCTACGTCGATATCGGGATATGAGATACGCTCGGGGTTAATGAAGCGCTCAAAGAATAGGCTGAAGCGGATCGGCTCTATGTCGGTCACGCCGATCAGGTAGAGCACGATCGACCCTGCGCCAGACCCCCTGCCGGGGCCCATCGGGATCCCCTGCTTCTTCGCCCAATCGATAAAATCCCAAACGATCAATAGGTAGTCGCACATGCCTTTCGGCGCGATTACATTCATTTCATAGGCAAGGCGTTCCTGTACTACTTGCAAGGGGTCTTTGTCAGGAAATAGCTCTTTTACTTTAACCAACCTCTCAGGTGTGTATCTGCGCGGGATACCCTCTCTACAGAGCTGCCAGAGAAAAGCTTCAACCTCTTTTTGGCGCTCTTCTTCTGTGAGTTTTTTATTTTCAGAGGTAGGTGGAACAAACACTGGGTAGTGTTTGGTCTTAAAATCGAGCTCAAGCTGGCATTTTTCGGCCACTTCAAGGGTGTTAGAGATGGCCTCAGGTATGTCTTGGAATAGCTCTATCATCTGCTGAGGCGTTTTGAAGTAGTATTCGTGCGAGGCGTAGGTGTGTCGTTTGGGGTTAGGGATGCGCCTTTTAGGATTGCCCTGCGCGTCGTGCTCCCAAATTTCGCAAGGCTCACCAGATTGTACATTGAGCAGAATTTCGTGCGCGCGCCAGTCATCGCGTGCTGTGTAGTGGCTATCGTTGGTGGCCACTACTTTAATGCCTTTTTCGCGGCCAAGACGGATAAAGGTCTCGTTGACGCGCTCTTGCTTGGAAACTAAATCCTGATACTTATGGAGGAGCCAAGATTCTTGGTACATGCCATCTCCGCGCAGCTGTTCATCGCGCATCTGGTGGCGTTGCAGTTCGAAGTAGTAGTCCTCGCCAAAGAGATCATGATACCACTGTACTTTCTCTGCCAGGCCCTTTGGAGACCCCTCCAAAATCTCATAGGCGACGCGCCCGCTGAGGGAGGAAGAAAGACAGATTAAGCCTTTGGAGTACTTGCTTAGCACCTCTTCGTCTATCCGGGGCACATAGTAATACCCTTCCAAGAAACCAATGGATGAGAGCTTGCACAGGTTGTGATACCCCTCGCCATTTTTGGCGATCAGCACCAGAGAGAAAGAGTGGCGATTGCCAAGGCCTTTCTGGCGAGTTAACCGGGAATCAGGAGCAACGTAGACCTCACAACCGATCAGCGGCTTGACACTCGACCCTTGACAGGCCTGAAAAAACTCCACGGCGCCGTACATGTTGGCATGGTCGGTTAATGCCACTGCTGGCACGGCATAGTCTGCGGCCATTTTTGCAAGCGCCTTCACAGGCGTCAGCGCGTCTAAGATGGAATATTGCGAATGAGCATGTAGCGACGCCCACATGATGGCCCCCTTTAAACAGATTGTGGCTCGGCCGGGGAAGGTCCTGGTTTATTCGCTGGTTTTTCTGCTAGAAGCAGTGGGATGAACAGGCAGACACAAACAAGAGCGCAGACCAATGTGGTCACAAAAAAGCCTTCCCATCCGTATTTTTTCGTGATGACCCCCAAAGGCCACCCGGCAATCGCTGAGCCCAAATAAGCAAACCAACCGACAAAGCCCGTGGTGGTGGCCGCGGCCTTTTTATGAGAGAGTTCGGTGGCTGACATCCCGACGAGCATCTGAGGGCCAAAAACCATAAAACCGGTCATAAAGATAGCGAAGAAATCCAGCAAGGTTGTCCCAGGAGGCAACCACCAAATGAATAGTACACTGAGCGCAATACCCGTAGAAAATAGTATGTTGATAGGACTCCTGCGCGCCTGGAATACCTTATCCGAAGCCCAGCCCGCCGTAAGGCTTCCGCACAGGCCCCCGAGCTCAAACATGGAGTAGCAAACACTGCCGCTCCACTGGGAGTAACCCTTCACCTGCACAGAATATACGGCCATCCAAGAGCCGAAAGCCGTCCGGATAAAATAGACGAAAATATTGATGAAGGCCAGCAGCCAGATCCACTTATTCTTCAGGACGTACTGAACCAAAATTTGGCGAGACGAGAGTTTTTCTCCCTCATTAGCTTTAGCACCAGCTACCGTCTCCTCTCCTCGAAAAACTTCGATCGGGGGAAGGCCCAGGGAAGCCGGAGTATCGCGTAGGCGATTGATTAACAACAGCCCCATCAAAATGCAGAGCGCACCGGGCATGCACATAGCCCATCTCCAGCCCAAGGATTGGGCGAGAAACCCAGCGAACAGGATAATCGACCAGGCGCCTACGTTATGAGACACGTTCCAAGAGGACCACCAGGATCCCCTCTCGGATTTAGAATACCAATAAGTCAGCAAACGAGCGCATGGTGTAGCTCCGAACCCCTGAAACCACGCGTTTAAACCCCAAATGA
The DNA here is from genome assembly GCA_964445105.1 of uncultured bacterium. Lineage (GTDB taxonomy): Bacteria > Chlamydiota > Chlamydiia > Chlamydiales > JAJFMA01 > CAWBNS01. The sequence continues at coordinate 35,834 of CAYUJS010000006.1, forward strand.
GCGCGAATACGTACAGGCTAGATGAGAGACCGAAAATAATATTGCATATGCCCGTCATAATAAGTCCGAAGGGCATGAAATAACGCGCATTTGCGCGATCTGCCAATATGCCGCTGATGAACTTGCTGCCGCCGTAACTGAGGGCAAACGCACTGAGGACGATACCGAGCTGCTCATAATCCAAGCCCAAATCTTCCATCATAGTGGGCATAACAGTATTGAAGCTCATCCTCGTCAAGTAATAAGAGGCGTACCCCATGAAAATGGAATAAAAAATCCGGATGCGCCAGTAGGCGTAATCTTTCTTTACTCTCTCAGGATCTTGTATGGGGTTAGCAGCGGGTGCCGGCGGAAAAACGCGTGAAAGAAAGGTCAATTAATTCTCCTTAAGAGCATGGGCTAGGGCTATAATACTCTGCGCTTTTTAGCCCCCTTGTACCTTGAGGTAACCTTTTTTCTCAAGAGCATTCCGGATTAGGCGGCGATTCAAACCTGTACTTAGCGTAGCGGGGAAGACAAGATCTGGTGTCGGTATTCCTTTAGATCTTTTTAAGTCCCTTAACATATTTAATTGAAGACGCTTGCTTTCACTCCCATCTGTGGCCAAAAGCCTTCTAGACTATCGCAGTCAACGCCGCCACTCAGAGCCTCATCGTGAGCTTCGAGAGTTTTCTTATTAGGTTACTTAGTAAAATCCGCTCTGAGTTGGGGCAGAATCAGCTCACTAAGACTCAAATGGGCTTTGGCTGCTAACATTTTGATATAAGCTCGCTCGCCAGTAGTACACTTTATCGTGACCCTAGCCTTATCGCGATGCACATGAAAATGAGCGCCTATATATACCTCTCGAGGTTATGCCGTTAATTCTACAGCTTTCCGTGAGCTTCGTAAAGAGCGGGTTCACAAGGCCAGCAGCTCTCAATCGCTTGGATAGCTGCGATTATTTTTTTCCTTTTGCTGAAAACCAGATCAGGGCACATAAAAAGATTTGACCAATCGCCGACTAAAAAGTTGTGAGCGATGAGCAACAAGAAAAGTAGGCAAGATTGCCAGGCTGCGCGCGTTACACATCGCCTAGCAAGGTATCTTAAATGGCGTGGGTCAAAATCCGCTTCAGCGTTTCTTTGTCTTTCAATCCAACGATACGCTCTACCTCAGCTCCATCCTTGAAAATAATGATCGTGGGAATTGAAGTGACTTGAAACGAGGCTGTGGTGCGCTGAGCACTTTCAATATCAATTTTAGCCACTTTAGCCGTATCGCCCATTTCATCAGCTAGTTCGTGCATAATGGGCTCCATCATGCGGCAGGGGCCGCACCAGTCGGCGTAAAAGTCGACTAGGGTCACGCCGTTTTGGATCTCCTGCTGAAAGTTGTCATCATTGAGGTACTGTAATCCTTTTGCCATGAGTCTCTCCATTATGCTTAAGTACACTAATATTATTGACCATCTGGCGCGCTTTTGTCCAGAGACTTCAAAGCCTTCAGCAGCTCCCGGTAAAAAAAGAAAACGATCGGCTCCGGAGCAGTCATTAAACCTATTCTGCTTTTTATCCGTGGCCAAGGCTACGGATCCTTCGCAAACCAAGCCTGCTGTCGGTTTCTTCTTTTAGCGGGAGGTGCTGAGCTGCGAGCTACTGGGTAGCCGCAAATTCTCAATTGCGGTATGCTCCTACTTCTCCTAGCAACTAGAACGGGAACTATGTATCAAGTAATCGCCTACTATCAGTTTGTTTCCATAGCTAATCCTCAAGCGGAAGTAGCCAAACATAAGGCCTATCTAGCAGATAAAGATGCGACTGCGCGCATTTACGTCTCCGAAGAAGGGATCAACGGACAGATGAGTATCGCCAGTGCGAATGCTCAAGCCTACATGGATTGGATGCAAGGGAGAGAGCCGTTCGGAAACATTGTTTTCAAAGTCCAAGATCATCATGAGCATGCCTTCCCAAGGCTGACGGTAAAATACCGCAAGCAGCTTGTGGCTTTAGACCTAGCTGTGGACATGTCTTTGAAAGGCGAGCATCTTTCCCCCAAGCAATGGGTCGAGATGCTTAAAGACGAGAATAAACTGCTGCTCGACGTAAGAAATGAATATGAGGGGCTTGTCGGCCACTTTGAGGGCGCTGAGCAGCCCAGCTGCGATGAATTCCGCGCGTTCCCAAAATATGTGGAAGAACTGAAAAAACGCGTCGATCCAAAGACCACACCTGTTATGATGTATTGTACAGGAGGCATCCGTTGTGAGCTTTTTTCGGCTCTTATGCGTAAGGAAGGATTCGAAAAAGTCTATCAGCTTTCTGGCGGCATTTTGGGTTACGCAAAAGAGATGGGCTCCCAGCATTGGTTGGGAAAGTTATTTGTTTTCGATGACCGACTCACTGTGCCCCTAGATGACAAGCAGACAAAGGTCGTGGGCGAATGTCACCATTGCAGCGCCCCGATTGAGAGTTATTACAACTGCGCGAACATGGATTGCAACCAGCTGTTTCTGTGCTGCTCGGACTGCTTGAAACAGCACGCAGGGTGCTGTCAGGCATCTTGCGCTGCTTCTGATCGCTTGCGCCCCTATCAGCATCAAAATGCGCATAAACCCTTTCGTAAGTGGTACCACTACGCTAAGGACAAGAAAGATCTGTGGCGTTCAACTAGACAGTAAGCTGATGACCTTCACCATCGATCCTGCTTCGGGCCCAGACCAGGGACTGATTTTACACGGCCCTCAAGGCAGCGTAACCGCCCCCCGTCGCGCAGCGCTCCAAACTCTACAAAATTACGCAGACAAAGGCAAACTTCTCTACCGCTCAAAGGAATTGGCCGCTGATTTTTATGTACCGATCGAAGCGTATGTAAAGTTCGAAACTATGGAAAATCATCTCATCCAGGTTTCTACGCGCGTACATTGGCGGCGCGGCGACTTTGCGTTAACCGATTGTGACCATGTTTTCCGAGGTCCTCCTCACTGGATCATCATGGGCGGCGCACTGAAAGTACTCGGCGACTTTCCTGCGGAGCATCTCTACAACACCCCATTGTCTTTGACCAGCCAGGAGGCCGCGCACTTAGCTGCTGCACTTGCAGCGAAAGAAGTGCGCATAGAGGTTTCTGAGGGTGCTTCTTTACAGCTTGGCGTGGGGGCCGATCCGCTGCCCTGCTTGCGGCTCACAGATCGCTGGGGCAGCTTTGCAGATCTTTGGCTGGACTATGGTTCACGCGGACAAGTACGCTACGAGGGTTCCTCCAGCAGTTCTTGGCGGCAAACTAAGGCAGAACGACTCTGGGAGCAGGATCTTCTAGAGACGGGCTATCTCATCAAACCCACGCCTACCGCGCGCTACCACTGCCCGCTAGATAAGATCGCGAAAAGCTTGAGCTTTCTTTTGGAGCTCGGTTGGATGATCACGGACGCGCGCAAGCGTCAAATCAAAGCACCGGGTACAAGCGAGCTGCACCTCTCTGCTGCCTTGGTATTGCAGGGTCGCATCAAATATGGAGAACATTCGCTTGATCTTAGTCAAGCCGCGGGCGCTTTTAACCGACGCGAAACGTTCGTTGATTTAACCGCCAACACGGTAGGATTATTGCCTTCTATGCCTTGGCAGCAACTTGTAGAGGCAGGCGAAATCGTAACAGCGGGCATACAACTGCGCCGCACACAGATCGGCGAGCTACAGATCCTCCCTGAAATTACCTACGATAGCTCCTTAAAGCAGCTTGTACAGGGATTAGAAAATTTTTGTGAAGTAGCACAAGCACTACCTAAAGACCAGTTTACCGGCTCATTACGCCCTTATCAACAACAAGGCGTCAACTGGCTAGCTTTTTTGTATGATCACGGTTTTGCGGGTTTACTTGCCGACGATATGGGTTTAGGAAAAACGGTACAGGTGCTCGCTTTTTTATCGCGCCTACTGCCCTTGGGCCGTCATCTCATCGTGCTGCCTACCTCGCTACTGTTTTCCTGGAATCGCGAAATTTTGCGCTTCTTGCCCGGCGCCTCTGTGCATATTCACCACGGCGCGGCGCGTCAGCTCCAGACCGAGGCGCAAATCGTGCTCACTTCCTACGCCACGCTCAGGCAAGACCTGTTAATCTTTTCTCAGCAGGATTGGCACTGTGTGATCCTAGATGAAGCACAGGCCATTAAAAATCCCGATACCCAGACCTTCAAAAGCGTGTGTCGCCTGCGGGCACGTTTTCGGCTCTCCATAACGGGAACCCCCATCGAGAATAGACTGGACGAGCTCTGGGCTCAATTCCGTTTCTTGCAGCCTCAACTGCTTGGAGACCGCCAGGCCTTTTCAGCTAGCGCACAAACGGCCCAGGCTGATAGCCGACATCTAACGCAAATCCGCAAGCAGATCAAACCTTTCCTCCTACGCCGTACCAAAGAGCAGGTCGCCCCAGACCTTCCTCCGCTGATCGACCAAATTACCTGGATCGAAATGCCCGCTTCACAGCGCCAAATTTATGACGAATTCCTTACCAAAACGCGCCAAGGCGTACTCAAAAAAGTCGCGCTCGATGGACTCCAAGCTCATCGTATGGAAATCCTCGAATCGATTTTGCGGTTAAGGCAGATCTGCTGTCATCCGCTGCTGGTTGATGCCAGTGCTAAGGACGAGAGTGCAAAACTTGAACGGCTGCTAGAGGACCTTGAAACGCTTTTTCAAGAGGGAAGGAAGGTACTGATCTATAGCCAATTTAGCTCCATGCTACAGCTGATCGCAGGGGCCTTTGGCGCGCGCGGCTGGTCTTTTTGTTATCTTGACGGTTCTACACAAAACCGAGAAAAAGAGGTGGATCGTTTTCAAAATGAGCCCGGTGTTTCTGCCTTTCTGGTCAGCCTTAAAGCAGGGGGCGTCGGTTTGAACCTCACCGCAGCCGACTATGTATTTATCTATGATCCCTGGTGGAACGAGGCTGCAGAACAGCAGGCCATTAACCGCGCGCACCGCATTGGCCGTCTTGAAACCGTATTTGCTAAACGATTCATCCTGGCAGAGAGCATCGAAGAGAAGATGCTCAAATTGAAGCTACAAAAGAAAACGCTTGCGGAAGATCTATTGTCCGGCCAGGGCGACCAAACGGGCCTCTCTTCAGAAGACTTTGCCTTCCTGCTCTCCTAAAAGGAGCCTCCAGCCATTTTTCCGCCGTCGCTTGTCACTTCCGCTTCGCTCGCCAGGCTGGCAGCGCGCTTACTACGCAGAGCCTTCGTCGAGGACTCCAAGCGGATCTGATTTTTTAGAAGATAAGAGGCTGTCGGTTTTAAGTTGTAGTGACAAATCTGCAACGTCTTCCAAGAGAACCACTGAACTTGTGTCAAGCGACATCCCCTTCATTACCGCCCGCTTCACAACTTTGCTCATAAAGCTCGCGGGCGGTGGCTTTGACCGTTGCTAATCCATCAGTAAACCCAATCGCCCTCATCAAGCCGTCCAGGTAGACCAGCTCACTAGCCAATTGGTCATTTGCAAACTCAAGTTCAGAAATCCGTTGCTTCAATTTTTCAATGTTATCCATTTGCAATCCTCTTGTTAAAATTAAATTTTAATAAGTCTACTGCTTTTGAGAAATATTCAGGCCTATTCGGATAGATTACTCTGCTCGGTGTCCAACGTGTTTTCTTCGAGCATCTCTTCGGCGACCTCTTTAGCTGACTCAATACCTCTAGGGAACCCTGTGTTGTGCAAAAGGCGGTCTATCTCTTCCACCTCTGTGAGTAGCTGGTCGTTCATAGACTCTAGCTGTGCCAACCGGTGCATAAGTTGCTCTTCCATACGCTCTCCCCTTTGTAAGCTCGATGTGACGATGCCTTATAAGTGCGAAAGCTATGCCAAGCCAACTTGCCAGCAACTCTTACTAAAAAAAGAAGGCGCAATGGGACAAACGAAAAGAGATCCTTCAACGCCGCCAAGCTTTTGCGTAAAGTTAGACGATCAGCGGGCCGCGCTCCGGGCTGACGCCCATCGACCGTTCTTATGTTCAACAAGTTCGTGGGTAAGCAATAAAGGCTTGAGCGTGCAGTCTGCTGAAAAGCCGCCCAGGCGACCATTGGCCGCCAGCACGCGGTGACAAGGGATAAAGAGTATCAGCGGATTGCGCCCACAAGCCTGCCCTACAGCACGTGCGGCCTTGGGTTGGTGAAGGTAAGCAGCCATCTGCCCGTAAGAAAGTGTCTGGCCAAAAGGGACCTCATGCAAAGCCCACAGAACACGACTGATAAAAGGCGGGATCCCCAAGAGGGAGAGGGGTAACCTGACGGTGGGCTGCCTTTGGTCGGCGTAGTCCTTAAGCCAATGCTGAATGGTTTGCGCTAACTCCTTAGAGGCGCCCCGTACTTGGCAGCCGATTCCATCCGAGGCGCTATGTCGCACAACCGACTGCGTCACTTGCTCTTTGAGCACATCAATTTCTATCTCTAGCTTAAGAGAGGCAGGAATATGAAAATGCTGCGTTTTCATTCAAAACACCACTTTTGATGCTTATTAGAGAGGCTAGGCTAAAGAATAGCCGCTGTTTTTCGCTGGCCATTCTAGCTTCGCACGTGTATTATTGTCTCTCTTTTGAGCAATAAATTGTGGGTAAGGCTGATCGTGAAGCTAAATTTTCCAATAGAGCAAAGCTACTTCTTCTTGCTTTCTCCCTTTCCGGAGCGGTTACGCCAAGCAAGAAATTGCCTGACCAGCTTCATCTACCGACCTCCGCTAAGCAACACCCCTTTTTTGAAGGGCAGAACGATCACAATCGTCGGTCTCGCCAGCTGCTGCCTGGCAGCCGTGCTGCTTTACCGCTGGCGCAATCGAGCTGTGCTGGCTGGCGCGGGGGTCGCACCCCTAAAAGATGCGTCCTTGAGCAGTTCCTCCGCTGATCAGATGGATAGCCCGCCTTTCGATCCGGTGGCCTTAGCGCTGAATATCAAGCGCGGTCTGGCCGCCAAGCCCGAATCTTTGCTGAATGTTTTTTTCGCCGATCTAAAAGAGACCAACTATTGTGCTCAGGAAATTCGTGAAAAAAAATTAGAAATCGTCAACGCAATCCTTAGTGTATTTCACGCAAGATTCATTGAAATCGACGGCACTAGAAAATTAGTAGATCAAACTAACAATGAGCGGCTTGCTAACCAAAGAGACCTGTTATGCACACAGTTTGACAACAGTTTCGAGGAGCTCACCTCTGGTCCTTCCAATGAAAAAATTACTAACGATAGGGACAAGCCATGAGCGAACCACTTGTTTTTGTGGACGATTCACATCCATCCTTAAGGTTGGTGACCCTCAATCGCTCAGAAACGCAGAACGCCCTGTCGATAGAATTGATGCTGGCGCTCCAAGAAGCCATTGTCAAAATCACCAAAGAGCCAGACCAACGTGCGATTATTTTAAAGGGAGCTGGACCTATTTTCTGCGCCGGGCTAGATCTTTGTGAAGCTCTCGAGGAAGGCAGCGCACGCGCTTCCGCAGAAGTATTGGCGCGTACTTTCCAGATACTGTACGATTGCCCCCTCGTGACTATCGCGGCGGTTCATGGGGCAGCTCAAGCCAGTGGTGCGGGCTTGCTGTGCGCCTGCGATCTGATCGTGGCCGCCAAGGGCGCAAAGTTTGCCTTTCCTGAGACGCATTACGGGCTTGTGCCCGCCCTTGCTGCCACGCTGCTAAGGCGCCAGGTCAGTGAGAGGCACCTGCGCGAGCTACTTTTTTTGGGCGAGCCCATCGACGCCGACACCGCGTTTAAAATCGGGCTAATCAACCGCGTCGTACCGCCTAACGAACTCGAGACCACCGCACTAAAAATGGCCTTGCAAGCCTCTCAGGGGAGCGCGCAAGCAACGCGCTTGACTAAAGAGTTGATCGCACAGCTACAGCCCCAGACCTTCGAGTTACGCCTGCGCAAAGCACTCAACTTCCACCTGCAAGCCCGCGCCTCGGAGGAAGCCAAGGCACGCATCGAAGCTTGCTTCTTCAAAACAACAGAGGATAGGGGTGTGAACTAAGCCCCAAGGCTCCATACCTAAAGCGCCACGAAGGCTAAAAAGGCTTCAATCAGAAAAATGCCAGCCTCATTATCAAGAAAATCGATCCACGAGAGTTCTAATCGTCTTGAAAACATCGTATAATTGCGCTTCACGAGGGCTTAAATAAACTTGCCCCTAGCTGGTGGCTAAGCGCTATTTTTGGGTTTATTCAACCGCTCTTTCCAAGCCGACCACAGTAATTTTTTCGCTTAAGGGAAAATAAGCGTCTCCTGGGACCACCACAGACAAGCTGTCTAAGCGCAGATCTTCAAGAGCCACACGCATAGAAGAAGTGATTTTCGGGTTTTCGGTGTACTTAAATTCAAAGCCCAGGCGCTTTCCATCTTGTAACACCAATAGATCTAGCTCAGTGCCTCCTTGTGTGGCCCAGAAATAGCACTCTTCCGGCGCAGCATGATGCGCTCTGATCACCTCTTCCAGTGCATAGCCCTCCCAGGCCGCACCGAGCTTAGGATAGACTAGGAGCTGCTCCATATTTTTCAATCCTAAGAGCACGCCGAGTATCCCCGCATCGCGAAAATAGATCTTAGGCGCCTTTATTTGACGCTTGCTTATGTTTTCAAACCAAGGCGTGAGAGAGCGGACCATAAAGGTACCGGTCAAAATATCTAAATAGCTCCGCACAGTATGGTGAGAGATGCCCAATGAGCGACCAAAATCGCTTGTATTGAGAATTTGCGCATGGTAATGGGCCAACATCAGCCAGAAGCGGCGCATGCGCTGAGGGGCTATCTGAAAGCCTAATGAGGGGATGTCCCTTTCCAGAAAAGTGGTGACATAAGATTGTCTCCACAGGTAGCTCTCTTCATCATCGGCCGCCAGGAAAGACCTTGGAAACCCTCCGCGCACCCACGTTTTTTCAGGTTCTTTCACCTCTTGCAATGAAAACGGGGGCAACTCAACGTAGCCAATGCGCCCGGCCAGTGTCTGAGAAGATTGGCGAATCAAGTCTCTAGACGCGCTGCCAAGAAGCAAGAATTTTTGCGCTTTATTCTTATCCACCAGCACCCTGAGGATAGGAAATAGATCCGGTCTGAGCTGAACCTCATCTATGACAATCAGTCTATGTGGCAAGCGTGCAAGAGAAAGCATCGCATTTTCCATCTGCGCCAAATCCATCGGATTTTCCAAGTCAAAGAAGCGCACCTCTGCCTCGGGATGATCCGCAGCATACTGCCTAGCTAGGGTGGTCTTTCCTACTTGCCTAGGGCCTAGCAGAGCACACACGGGGTGTACACGCAGTTGTTCCACAATCTTTTTCAGGTAGTAGGGGCGGTGCATGGACAAACCTTACCAATTCAGTAGCTCCCATTTTATACGTTGGCCGATTTTTTGCATAGAAACACCTTGCAATTTGGAAGACGTCCTTCCAAATTGCAAGGCACACTCATCCTCAGTCTACCAACGCTTTTTTGGGCTAACTGGATCTTTTCGTAAAATTCGCCGACGCTGATCAATAGCATCTCCAAGGGTTTGTCGTTGAGGATGACCCTTTTTCGACCCGACAAGCCTATCGAACTGTTTGCGCTGCTTGTGCAGAGCTGTATGCCGGGCGCATAGGCAAACCTTGCCAATTCAGTAGCTTTCACTTTATACGTCAGCTGTATTTTCATGCAGAAACACTTTGCAATTTGGAAGACGCCCTTCCAAATTGCAAGGCATTTCCGTTCTTAATCCATTAGCAGGTTTTTGTACCAGTGCTCGATCTTTTCGTGAAATCGGCCGACGCCAATCATCTGACACAGTGTTGCAAAAGACCTGCCATAAGCCAGTACGATCGCTAACTGTCGCTGTTCTTCGTCTAGCCCAGCTGGCAGAGCTTCTGGCGAAAAGAGCCCTTCGTGGCGCATGATTTTTAAGCGCAGGCTTGAAACGGCAGCTTGAGGGTCGACGAACTCTTTGAGGCGAGTGAGGTAAAGGTTGAAAAGGGCGTACATGGCAGGCGCTGGTTTTCCGGCCCACTGAGATTTAAGCACAACATCGACCAGCTGCCCGGCTGCCTCCAGTAGGGCGTAGCTTTCGCGCAAATAGCGAAACTGATTTTGTACGGTTACTTCGCGACAGCGCAGCAGCTCCCCTCTGCCACATGCGCAAATGAATTCTGCCTGTGTTAACGGCTCCATCGGCAGGCGATTTTTGCTTTTGCGGGCAAGCCCTCCGGCCAAGAACATTTTCAGTAACCCCTGCTCGGCCGAAAACACGGTAATGATCAAATCCTGCTCTCCGTATTTGACTACTTGCAGGACAATACCCTCGAGACGCGTTACGTTCATATCTTTCCTAAAATGGATGCTGTCGTGTAGTATACGCCGTCTGCACCGATAGCTCAATCGGATAGAGTACCTGACTTCGGATCAGGTGGTTGGAGGTTCGAACCCTCTTCGGTGCAACTCTTTGCTTAGAAAATTCTCCCCATGTTACCATAATCCCAAGAGATCAATGCACGAGGTGACGATGAATCGCAAAGCAAAATCATTGGCTGAAGAGCTTAAGGGTTACAATGTTACGGTGACAGGAAGACACGTTCAAGTCACTGAAGCGATGAAAGACTACGCCCTGGAAAAAGTCTCTAAAATCGAGAAATTTAGTGATTCCAACCGTATCGTCGATGTCAGCATTACTATGGATGTGCAAAAAGTCGACCAAAAGGTCGATATCGTAATCAAAGTTCACCAATGGACCATCAAAAGCTCTGCCGTCACCTCTGACATGTACGCCTCGATCGACCAGGCCGTGCACAAAATCGAGAGGCAGCTGCAGCGCTACAAAAAGAAAATCCAAGATCATCAAGCTAAAGGCCTCAACGTGATCGATATGCATGTAAACGTTGTGCGCCGGCCTAGCGAAACTGAAATCCTAGAGCTCAACGAAGAGATCGAAGCGGAAAACCAACGCAAAGCAGAAAAAGAACTGCGGCCGCACGAAATTGTGGCCCAGGATTCCATACCGTTGAAAATCCTTACCTTGGATGAGGCTGTAGCCAAGATGGAACTGTCTGGTGACTCATTTCTTGTTTTCCGTGACGAATCCAAGCGCAAGCTGCGCGTGATCTACCGCCGCAAAGACGGCGACTACGGCATCATTGAGCCAGAACTTTGAACGAAAGGGGCCAGTGTCTCTGCCATATACGCCGCACCTGGGTCTCTGCCACACCTGAAGAGCGGGTGAGGCAACAGTTGCTGCATTGGATGATTGAATCGCTGGGCTATCCTAGAGGGCATTTGGCAGTCGAGCAATCGCTTAAACAACTTCCCCACCTGATAAATAGCCCCCTTAAAATTCCAAGACGCAGAGCGGACATCTTATGCTACGCCAAGGGTGAGGGTTCGTTTTTACCTATCTTACTCGTCGAATGCAAGGCTACAGCGTTGACCGAAGCTGTGGTCTGGCAGGTAGTGGGCTACAATCAATTCGTCCAGGCACCCTACGTCGTGCTCGCCAACGCCCAAGAAGTGCGCACAGGATCGCGCAATCCAGCTACGGGCAGATATGAATTCGTAGCCGGCTTGCCGAGATACGAGGGATTACGCTTGCCTCACGCTTCGTTTTGCAAAACGAAGCAAGGAGCCTGAACAACTGCTTGGCTTTTCGATCCGTCTCTGTAGTAGATACGCGTTGCAAACTCCGAGATATTTCGATTTTTGGAGCTAAAATTGATCCCCATCAAAATCAGGTCTTTTTCACCTGTAGCATATCTGCGCGCGTAATCTTTCTGCTCAATTTGCTTTAGAGCGGTAGCGGCGTCTTTATTGAATTTAAATTCGATTACATAGAGGCAGCTTTGCATCTCTACAACTAGATCTATCCGTCCAACGTTTGTTTGTAATTCCGCTTGTACCCGCACGCCCATAGCCTCTAACATAATAAGGAAAATGGCGTGGTAAGAGGCTTCAGATTCTTGTGTGAACAGTGTGTTAGGGATTCTAGCAAATAAAGAGCCAATAGTCTCAATAAACCGGAGAAATTTACGCTGTTCGAGCTGCTGCTTGCAATGCAAAGCAACCTCACCGACTCTCGAAATACCCAGGCCACCGAATTTATGCACAAGAGTTTGAAAGAATGCCTCGCGCACCTCTCTGTTAGGAAAATCTAATTTGTAATGCCTGCTAGCCTCGTCGTACTCCTTGATCGTAAGATACCCGCCCTGCCACATGAGGGGAATCAGATCGAGCTGCATCAAGTCATCAAGCTCGAGGTAGTTACTATGCCCCGCCACTGGGCCACCAAAATCCATAACAAGACTGGGCTGCTGGCGAACCCGTTGGACGAGAAGTGTAGGCGTGCCCGTTTCAAACCAGTAATTCTCCACTCTCCCGGTGTCCAAAAAATTCAAAGTAGAGTGGGGGTTGTAGACGGGCTCTGTGCCCCAAGCGAACCGATAACCATTATACCACTCTCGCATCTCCGCTAAAACTGTCGCCTCAGTTACACAGGCGACCCCTTTAAAGAGACGGTCCTCGGTCACTTTTTTTATGCGTTCGCTCAGAAATTCCTGTAGGTCAGAAGCTGTATAGCCCAACAGCGTGGCATAGTCTGGGTGAAGCGTAATGTCTTTCAGGTTATTAAACCCAGAAAAAAGCGATACCTTAGAAAACTTGGTGACACCTGTGGCGAATACAAATCGCAGTTGTTTATCGAGCCCCTTGAGCGTTCCGTAAAAATCCTTCAGTAAAATCTGATTGCCTTTGGCTATCTCGATGTTCTCAAGATGGTCGAGCAGAGGTTTGTCGTACTCGTCAATCAAGACTACGACTGGGCCCAACTTAAAGAGCTCTTTAACCAGATTGACCAGTCCTTCTTGCAGACTCGGGCATTCAATAGAGATGTTGTACGACGAGGCGGTGCTCTCTAAAACCCTCCGCAAGGCAGAGGCCAGCTCGTCGGTGTTTTTCGTGGGGATTGTCGCGAAATCGAAATAAATAACAGGATGTATTTTCCAATCGTAATTTGTATTGAATATGTGACAATTCCTAAACAGCTCTGCATCACCCTTAAAAATCGCTTCGAGCGTGCTCAAAAGAAGCGACTTACCAAACCTGCGTGGGCGTGAAAAAAAGTAGTATTGGCCATCAGTGATTAATTTATAGATTAAATCGGTCTTGTCAACATATAGGTAATTTTGGTTAATAATTTTTTCAAAAGACTGAATGCCAACTGGTAATTTTTTCATTTCAGTTTCAACCTCTTTCGGTACCTTGGAATAAAAACAGCTACAGCCTTTGCGTAACAGCGCACTTGGAGAACTAAGTCTGGCGTTAGCACCGCAGAAGCTAGGCTTACTCCTGCTCACTAGCACGCGATCGTAAAAAATCTTGACCAAGAGCTACTGATTGTCTATCCTAGCATACTCGACGCTAATCAATCGAGCTTTTCAAAGCAAAGACAGCGCCTCTCCAAAAAGCAGAAATTGTCTGCCAAAAAGACGAATAATTTTAACTATTAGCTCTGCGCGAGAAGGCAAAAAGAGGCTAGCCACTACCCCAGAAACCGTTAGTTTTTTTTAGTGGGAGCTGTTGCATGATATTAATGTACAATCAGAACCCGTGATCCCCGCCGACCGCGCCTGGGAGATTTTCGATAAAATAGTAAGTCGACAAATAGGGGTTAGTAGAAATAGCTGTGCACCAGCCGGTTGAGTTCTGCAAAAACGCGGTTAGTTGCGCGTCTTGCACAACTTCTATCACCAAAAATCCATGGGGAGCAAGCGTGATCGTGCGCTCTAATTTGGTCGTATCGCACTCGCGGAAGAAAGCCACCTGAACTGTTGCTGCCCTTGAATAGCTCCTCGCAGGCGAACTATTGATCAGCCAGACAGAGCCTTCAGGAAATACCGGTAGCCAGCGAAAGCAGTGTGGTTTTGCCTCCAAAGCGGGGTTGAATGGGTTTAGATTGGTGCAAATATTGCAGGGGAATGAGCCGTTGGACTGGCCTACATCAAGGCCTAGTTTAATTCTGGAAGGGAACAGAGAGCCTGGCGCACGGTGCGCCAGCACTCTAGCTGTCAGGGTGCCTGCAGCCTCTAGGCCAAGCTTAGCACAAATAGTTTTCATCTCGATAGGGGCGAAACTAGCCCCCTGAGAGACCATTTTCACTACCCTCTCGCAGATCCCCAACCGCCGCCCACGGCAATCGTAGATCTCGACGTCGATATCAATTTCACTCGGCGAGTAGATGGGATAGAAATAGACATTTGTGAAACTGGCGCCTTCGATTTTTACCGGAACCATTAGGGAGGCATCATGCCAACCGGGGTCATCGGCAAACCAATAATCATCCTCTCTGTCGGCAGCTGTACAATCGTAATAGGTGTGCGTGATGCTCATGGAGGGAATCGCGTGCTGCACATTGCCCACAAGCAGCCTGGGATAGATCCAAGCTACTTGCAAACCTATCTTAGCTGTACCTACCTCTCCCCCCAAAAACTGCACCAAATCAGCATGCTGCGCAGGATAAAGCACCTTCGTTTCGCAAGGTCGTAGCGCTTCGATAGGCAGATCCATGCGTAGTTCTTGCTGAGCGCGATTGTAGACGAGGAGCGCAACTGTCTGCGCAGGCACCGGCTCGGGGCCGTTGACGAAGGCAACGAAGGGTTCCTTGTCTGCGCAGGCATAGAGATTGAAGCCAGCTTCTAGCACCACAGTCTGGTCGTTCGTGTGCCAGTCTTCATGGTCGTTGTAGATACGCTGTGCGGTGTGCACAACGGTGCTAAAGTGCTCTCCATAGTAGTTGATCACTACAGCAGGATAGGGGAAAACTAGGTCCTGCCCACTGAAGAATTCAACCTCTATACTGCCCGTAAAATGCGCTTGACCTGCGGGGATCATCTCTGCCAACTCTAGGCGATAGGCCCGCGGCTCGCAGATAGGCTCTACGCGGCGATACAACGACGTGCCGCTAGCGTCGCGCAACGTAGCAACTAGCGTAACGGTTTGAATTTCGCGCTTCAGTGCCCAGTAGCTCAAAAATAGCAAACGGCAGCCGATGCCTTCAGAGACCAGCACCGGAAAAATCGCAGAAGAGCGGAAGTTCGGCCTGCGTGCTAGAGGCCGCGACTGAGAGTTGAGCAGCGTTTCCAGATGTGCGCGATAGCTACGCATAGCTGAGGACTCCCGGCTTAATAGCCATGTTAGAAGAGGTTAAAACTCTGCGTGTCCCGGGTATCTTGGAAAAGCGCAGATGTCTCTGATGTTTTCCATACCGGTGAGAAAGCCGACCAATCGCTCGAAGCCCACGCCATAACCCGAATGGGGTACGGAGCCGTACTTGCGCAGCTCCAGGTACCACCAGTAGTTAGCGGGATCGAGTTGGTTGTCATGCAGCTTTTTTTCCAGTACATCAAGACGCTCTTCCCGCTGGCTGCCTCCGATAATTTCACCAACGCGTGGGACGAGTACATCCATAGCGGCAACGGTTTTATCATCCTCGTTGTTACGCATGTAGAAGGCTTTGATGCCTCGAGGGTAGTCGGAAACAATCAAAGGACCTTTCACTACCTCTTCCGTCAGGTAGCGCTCATGTTCAGATTGCAGATCAGTCCCCCATTGAACGGAAAACTCGAAGACCTTACCGGATTTAGTCAAAATGTCCACTGCTTTCGTATAGGTCAAGCGCTCAAACGGCGTCTGCACAATCTTTTGCAGGCGCGCGATCTGTCCTTCGGCAATAAATTTATCAAAAAATTCCATATCTTCCGCGCAATGTTCCAGCACGTATTTGATGACATACTTTAGCAAGCTTTCGGCATTTTCCATGTTGTCGTAAATATCTGCAAAAGCCATTTCTGGCTCGATCATCCAGAATTCTGCCACGTGCCGCGCAGTATTGGAGTTTTCTGCCCTGAAGGTGGGCCCAAAGGTATAAATATCCGACAGAGCACAGGCGAAGATCTCCCCGTTGAGCTGTCCAGACACGGTTAAGAAAGCGGGTTTGGAAAAAAAATCTTTGGAATAGTCAGCTTTGCCTTCCAGTGTCTTTGGCACGCTGTCTGGATTGAACGCAGTTACATGAAACATCTCTCCTGCCCCTTCACAGTCGGATGCGGTTATGATCGGCGTCTGCACGTAAAGGAAGCCTCGTTCCTGGTAGAAGCGATGCGTGGCTAAAGCCACAGCGCTGCGCACGCGCGCCACCGCCCCTAACGTGTTCGTACGGGGGCGCAGGTGCGCAATGCTGCGCAAAAATTCGAACGAATGGCGTTTCTTTTGTAGGGGGTAAGTTTCAGGATCACAGGCGCCGATCACTTGCAACGCCGTGGCGTGGAGTTCTCGTTGTTGATTTTTGCCCGGGCTAGCACTCACTTTACCGGTCACGACCAATGAGGCGCCCGTGGTCAGTTCCGCAGGTAGCTCTCCGTTGTAAACAACCTGAAAGTTAGAAACGGTCGAACCGTCGTTTACTTCGATGAAGGTAAAATTCTTTTGCGCGCGCACCGTACGCACCCACCCTTTGATGGTGACAGTTTGCCCTTCCCAATCTGGAGACTGTTTGAGGGCGCGTATTTTGACACGTGGCTCACGCGCGTTTGCTAACTGTTCCATGTTACTCCCCTGCCTTGGCAAATTCTCTTAATTGTTTAATTTCTGTTTCCCATAATTCTAGTCCTCCCGGCGTCTCGAGGTATTTGGGAAGCTCACGTGTGCGCGGGTCGGTCATCAACCATGCAAAGCAGTCCATGCCGATTTGCCCCTTGCCCAAGGGTTGATGGCGATCTACTTTCGAGCCTAATCCCTTTAGAGAGTCATTAAGATGGAAGGCAAAGAGCTTCTCCAGCCCAATGACGCGATCAAACTCTTTGATCGTCTTATCACAAGCTGCGGGTGTGCGCAAGTCATATCCAGCAGCAAAAATGTGACATGTGTCGATGCAGACACCTACGCGCACTCGTTTCTCTACGCGCTCGAGGATGTAGGCTACCTGCTCAAAGGTGTGCCCTACGCATGAGCCTTGCCCTGCCGTCATCTCCAGCAGTAAGCGCAGCTGGCTGCCTTCTAGCAAAGACTCGTACTCTAATAAGCTTTCGGCAATCAGATCGAGGCACTGTTGTGGATCCTCTTTTAAAGCGGCGCCGGGGTGAAAATTTAAATAAGCGACGTCGAGCGTCAAGCAGCGCTTGATTTCCTCGGCGAAAGTGCGTCGGCTCTTAGCCAAATTTTCTGCATCTGGCGCACCCAAGTTAATCAGGTAGCTGTCGTGACTCATCACTTGCTGTAGACCGGTCTCTTTCTTTGTGAGGTGCCAGGACTTAATCGCCTCGTCATCCAGCCCCTTGCTCTGCCACTGTCTCTGGTTAGCGGTAAACAATTGAATAGTCGTCGCGCCGATTTTACGGCCGTCGAATAAGGCGTTATACAAGCCGCCTGCACCTGATACATGCGCTCCGATCAGTAGTTTTTCTGCTGGTGTTTTTTTCTTCGTCATCCTAATCACCCCTCTCTCAACAAAAGGCGAGTGTAACAGGAAGCCGACCATTCGAGCAAATAGAGCCGCTGAAAATTGATGGAGATTAAAGCTTCAACGGTTAACATGTCTGTCCGATCGTGCCCAAAATGAGTCGATATACATGATGGATCGTGCTTTTTACGGTACTCTGAAAGATTTTTGGTACACGTCACAAAACCACTCTATCGCCTTACTTAGAGCAAAAAATGCCGCTCGCACCCGCTGGGTCATCAGACAAATCGCAAGCCATTTTTGGACACAGGCTAGGGTGCTAGATATAAGTTGTGGAGCCGGTTGGCTGGCGAATTCTTTAGCACTGCAAGGGTATGAAGTCATCGGCTTAGATGGCTCAGCTGCTAATCTGGCTATCGCGCGCAAATATGACGCCACCAATAAAGTAAAATACCTCCTAGCCGACCCTAGCGAGTTGCCTTTGCCCGACGCCAGCGTAGAGGTGGTCTGTGCCATGGACATCCTCGAACATGTGCCGGATCCGGTGAAAATTATTGAGGAGGCGCAGCGAGTACTACGGCCCGGTGGGTTATTTTTGTTCCACACCTACAACCGCAACCTGCTAAGTTACCTGTTTGTGATCAAATGTATGGAGCATTTCGTTCGCAACGCTCCCTGTCAAAAACACAGCTATCAACGCTTCATCAAGCCAAAAGAGCTGAGCCAAATGTGCCAACGACACGGGCTTAAGCTTAACCATCTAGTAGGTTTTCAACCCAATGTCCGCGGTCACGCTTTCTGGAAGCTGCTACGCACCCGCCTCATCCCGAACGATCTAGAATTTGTTTTTTGCAAGAGTTTACTAATGGGGTACAGCGGTGTCGCAAAGAAGGAGCGGCTAAAGAAGGAATGCTAAAGGAGCTTCCAAGGGATAGTAAGCGGCATCTCATCGATTGGATAGGCTTGGTCGCCGGCGTAGATGACGAACCCGGGCATCACTTCATTGTTAGCGTAAGTGTACCGGAAGGCTTTGGGGCCTCTCAGGTCACCTTTAGTCAGATTAGTTTTACATTTAATTTCGATCGGATACAGCCTCCCACCCCGCTCTAGAAAAAGATCAACTTCAGCACCGCCCGATGTGCGCCAATGGTAAGCATTTGGGGGCACTGCGAGCGTAGCAAACTGCTGGTGGATGCAGTTTCACCATCCAAGTCTCGAAGAGAGCGCCTGGCTTCGGATTGACCGCTAAGCTTTGCGGGGATTCAACTTTTTGCAGGTAGCAAGCAAAACCAGAGTCTTTCAAGTATCCCTTTTTCTTTCCGCTAATACGCTTAATCGTATTGCCGTGGTAAGGCGGAAGCTCAGACGATTGATAGGTAAAGAAGAGCAAATCCAGCCATCGCCTAGCCTTGTAGGGGAGATGCCAATTTTACGACCGATTTGCCAAGAGTTGATCTCCTGCGCGGTTAAAGAGGCGCTCATTCCTAAAAACCGATCGAACTCTGCAAGCTGCCGAATATCTTTCTGTGGCCTAACATCATGGTCGAAACAGTCCTGTAAATAGGATCTAAAGTAGCGGAGAATCTGCGAAGAAGGAAGAGTAATCGTCGCATGAAAGGTACCGCGAAAAAGAAATTCCACTAGTGAGGGGAATCAAGGTGACAGGGTATTTCGCTGGGCATAAAACGCTTTGGGCTCGCGCAGCTGGTGGGGAAGCCATCCTTGCTTCGACTCCCGCCCCCATCATTTCTTGCGGGGGAAGTTATCCAAGTAAAAAATGCCAAGCGACCCGCCATGCTCTCAGCAATCGTGCGCAGCATACTAAAATTTTGCGAGCCGATCAAAAAATACTGCCCCTTAGCGTCGCTCAAGGTCCATGCGCCGCTTTAAAGCTACCGGCAGCTCCAGCGCGTACTGCATTTCATCGAAGGTCAAAGGCGCAGGAAAAGTGTCCAGAAAAAAGCCGGGATCCTGCCGGGCATTGAAAATATATTAAATAGGATCAAATACGATGATTTGCGTGCGCGGAAACAGATGCGTAAGAAGAGTACTTTTGCCCGCTTTGCCCGCACCCAGAAGAAAGATGGCTTTGAAGTACTTAACAGATTCTAGAATCTGTGCTTCGAGATGGCGAGACAAATAACGCATATACCTTGTAGATCAGGGATGCTACTGCAATTTTGCAAGGGTTAAAATCCCAAAAATCCTGCGTAAAAGCGGCAGCCTTTAAGCATTTTCGGCTACTATTGAACAATAATCGGAATCCACCTATCCTCACCTATTTATCCTCTACAGTAGAGCTGGGCATGATCGACCGATTTGTTAACGCCGTTTCATCTAAGGACCTAAGTTGGCGCCCTACATGTATAAGACACCAGACCATCAGCGCGCTGGTAGATGCGATCTCAAGGGGCGGTTTGATCGGCCATTGCGCGCTGATTGAGCGCGACATGCTTCTCGGCGTGCATCGGCTTAATCTAGCCCAGCACCAGCACGAAGCAATAGAAACCACTGTCGAGTATGCCAGCGAGGTTTTTGGAAAAACAATTCCCGGTAAATGGGCGCATCTCGTCTTGTATAGCCCGCACCTGCTCGGGCTGGCAGCGTCAGTCATCGATAAGCGAAATCACCCACATGTCAAGAGCACGATTGTCTTGGCGCAAAAACAGATCTTGAACCTCTGCCAGGCGATCACAGTTGCCATCGCTGCGCGCCAAATTTTTCGACGAGATTACTCAGGCTTTGTAGTGATCGCTTGTCTCGTTGCAGCTTGGGCTGCGCGCAATGAGTGGATTTCGCCCAAAGCAGGCGATCTGCTGGATGAAAGCTTTGGGCTGATTTCCGGAGCCTATACCATTTACTCAGGCAATCTCCTCGACCGCAGCCTGGCCACCTTACGCATGGTCGATCAATTATGGCAGCGGCTGCCGACCCACCCAAAACAAGATATGCAAGGGGTGCTAGAGCATGGAATTGACGAGATCCACCTCACCGCCCCCAAGGAATCGTCAGAGCCCTTAACAGCAGACTTTAAACAACTTGAAGCATGGTTCGCTGAGTGGAAAAGATCGGTACCCCAAGACGAGCTCGCATTAAAAATAACGCAGAATGATACAAAAGCGAAACTTGGCCAAGAAGCTCAGTCAGCCCATTATGCGACACACCTACTATGGAAGTTAGCTTGGGAGGATAAGCCCTGGCGCGAAAACCATTCCAATCAAAGCACCGCAGAACTCATCGACCACGTTGAGATCGGTCTGAAAAATTTTGTCCAAAGGATAGAGGGCAAACCGCAGACAGATGAGTTACGGCAAAAAGTCGCTTTTGCTGTGCAAGTCATGCAAAACGCCGAAGTGCCTTTAAGCCAACTTGAAAAAGTGTTTCTGTTTGGCCTCTGTCAGTATCATTGTCCCCAAGGCGTGCGCGATGAAACCGATGGCATACATTCTATGTGCATGGGCGAATTGCCTGTGCTTTCTGAGGATAAGCAGCTGGCAATTGCGAGGGTCTTGAAATCCCAGCGTCAGTACCTATTCCTTTCTTTTGTTCAGCAGGTCTACCGCGCATTTTCTTTACGCGGCGTACTGCCTAAGGCTTGGTTGCCAGAGAAAGAGGCACCCAATTTTTGGCTGGACTTTTCCCTGATGCAGCTATTTTTGGGAGATCGCGACGACCCCCACGCAGAAGATCTGTTTAAAGATCTTGTTGGCGAAGACTTTTTCTTGCATGGCATAGCCCACGCCCGCGCCCATCTGCCTTTCGAACACCGCTCCGGCCCGGTCTGGCGTACAATCTGGAAGCTCGTCTGGCGTATGCGCGGAATGAACGCTGTTAGGCAGTTACGTGAAGGCTACACCAAGGAAGCGCTGGTGACTGCCATCGCCGACCTCATCAAATCGGAAGTCACTACAGCTAAGCAAGCCCAACGAGATCAGTGGGAAAACTGGTTAAAAGAATCAGGCAAGTTTAGTGGCTGGCACAACTGTGTGGAGCTACGAGCTAGCTCAGTTAAGAAAGAGCAAGAAGATGAAGAGCAATATGACCTTAAGCAGCCTTACGCCTTATTGCTAGCAGAACGAGAGCTTAGGGAAGCTGGCATTCTGTCCTAACAGCCAGCATTTTTGCTAAAAAAGAGCGGGCTTAGCCAGGGACGGTAGGTTTAGTTGGTAGCAAATTCGTGCCTTAGTTCTGGTAAATGTCTGTTTGCTGTTTTTAGTAGAAATTCTTGGTTTAGGACTGGAGAAATTTACAACTTCTAGACAGAATATGGGGTATGCAAGAAACAACCCACCAGATTTTCCAGCGCGCCAGCCATTTTTTCTCGGGCACCATGGTGAGCCGCATCACGGGCCTGATCCGAGACGTACTAATGGCCTCGGCATTTGGCACCGGGGCGTCTGTAGCAGCGTTCTTTGTAGCTATTCGTCTAGCCCACCTGCTGCGGCGCCTGCTTGGCGAAGGCGCCATGGCCGCAGCGTTTGTGCCTCTCTTCGAGGGGCTGCGCGTCAGGGCACCAAACGAGGCCACGCAATTTTTTCGCGACCTGGTCTGTGCGGTCTTCTGGCTGCTTACCGGCTTAACAATCGTGGGAATGCTCGTGCTGGCTACATGCGTGCAAGCGGGCTGGCTGACACAGGGAACCAAAGAAATCATCAAGCTAGTTTTGATCATGCTGCCCGGCTTGCCGTTCATCTGCCTCTTCGGACTCAACGCTTCTTTACTGCAGTGCGAGGGCAAGTATTGGCTGGTGGGCGTAGCGCCTGCAGCGTTCAACCTTCTTTGGATTGTCGGCATTTTATGCCTATGGATAATGCCGGAAAACAGTGCGATGCCCTACCTATCTGTTTTTATTATCCTAGCATGCCTCGCCCAATGGGCAACTACCTGGAGAGCCACCAAGCAGGCCGTCGGCCTGAGCGTCGTAGATTGCTTATGGCCGCCACAGTTTAGCTCTAAAGAACTTTTAAACCTCTCCCGCGCTCTGAGCCTAGGCGTGATTGGCATCGCAGCCACACAAATCAATAGCGCGTTGGACGGTATTTTTGCGCGGCTAGCCTCCGATTCGGGGCCCGCCTACCTTTGGTACGCCATCCGCGTACAACAGCTGCCTCTGGCCCTTTTCGGCATCGCGCTCAGTGGCGCACTGCTTCCGCCACTGTCCAGGAGTTTCCACCGCGGCGATTTGACAGCAGCAAAAAACTACCTCGATTATGGCATGCGCCAGTGTCTCGTTTTCCTATTGCCCATGACCTTTGCCTTGTTGGCTATCGGCGGCGAGGGGCTAAACCTCGTGTTCGGCCACGGGGATTTTGCGCCGGCCTCGACGCACGAAACGCTGCTGTGCCTCTGGGGCTACAGCCTCGGCCTCTTGCCCGCTGGTTGGGTGCTGCTGTTAGCGCCGGCTTTCTACGCACAAAAAAACTACAGGATCCCATCTGTTACCGTGCTGGGGACAGTCGGCTTGAACGTGGGGTTAAACTACTTACTAGTTTGCCATTTTGGCCTCGGTGCCACTAGCGTCGCCATTGCCACTAGCGCTTCTTCATGGATAAACTTCTTCGCCTTGGATTACCTATTGAAAAAACGAATCGGCGGTGGGGTCTCCCAAGCCATGCAACAAGCTACCTTAAAAACGCTAATTGCCTCTTTATTAGCTGCAGGCGCCGTCATCGCTATACAAAGTCTAAATGGCCATCCCAGTTTGATTAGTTGGTCGCTTGGTTTTCCGCGCGGATTTACCCAACAGTCTTGGCAGCTAGCACAGGTAGGCGTCACTTTCGCTCTAGTCTATTTCCTCGCTGCCTGGCTGCTGCGCATCCAGGAATACAAGGATCTGGCCAGGGCTCTCCGCAGAAATAACTAGCCATTGAAAAACCAAAGGGCCACAGAGGTTCCTCTGTGGCCAAAGAATTGAAACTAACCCGAACTTAGGTGGTGTGCGCCAAGAAATCGCAAATTTCAGGTACTTTAATTTCGATAGGCCATGGAATCTGCTCCATACTTGGGAGAGCGATCAATTCACCAGAGCATTTGTCTCCGTCTAATCTGAGATAATCAGGCACTTGTCTGATGGGGCTATTCACACCTTCTTGGACCAGCCGCAGGTTACGGGAAGCCTCTTTCACTGAAATGACCATGCCAGGCTGCACTTGAAACGAACGGCGGTCAACTTTTTTGCCATTCACCTGAATGTGACCGTGAGAAACTAACTGATGAGCAGCCCAAATGGTAGGCGCCAGCTTTAGGCGGTATACTAAGATATCCAGACGGCACTCCAATTGATGAACTAGCTCAGTCGCTGTTTGGCCTGTACGGCGCACAGCTTCTTTGTAGTAGTTGATCAACTGCTTGTCCGTAATCATGCCGTACAGCGCTTTCAGCTTCTGTTTTTCTTCTAACTGCAGACCGTAGTCGGACTTTTTCCGTCGGCGTGCACCATGCTGTCCCGGAGGATTAGCTTTGTGCAGCAGCGGATTTCTCAAACGTCCGAAGATATTCACCCCAAAGCGGCGGGCGACACGATTGCGTGGACTTGTATAGCGAACCATTCTTGCTCCTAAATGCAGAGAGATCTCAATGCTTTACTCATTACAAAGCGCAATTATTACACAGCTTTGCCTTTTTCTCAACCTAAAAACCGCATTGAACCGCTAAGGCACAAAAAACCTATAAATAATTTTACAATTTGCACCACCTTCGCTTAGTGTGCAAATGGAGATCACAGCATATGAGGCAAGAGCAACTACAGGGCTTGAAGAAAGCTGCCAAGGAGGCCAACTCGCCGGGTGAAGGCGCAGAAAAAATGGCTACACCTTTGGATACACAGCGCCTTGAAAAAGATTTCCAACGCATCAACCAGCGACTGAGCAGAAAAACTCATGAGCTGGACGTTTCGACCTATTATTTGAAAAAGATTTTGAGCCATATGTCGCAAGGGCTGCTCTTTATCAACCTAGCCGGAACCATTACCACGTGCAACAAGGCGGCTGAAATAATCCTAGGCGTACAGGCCCTTGAAATTCTTTTCTGCCACTTCGAAACCTGTTTCAAGGATGACTTTTTCGGTTTTTCGATGAGCGAAGCCCTGGCCAACCGCAAGGTTCCCAGTATGAGGACCACCGAACTAGGCACAGAGGAGCCGTGCCGGCGTGAAATCGAAATCGAAGCGCGTATTATTCTAAACGACGATTGTGAAGCAATCTCGGAGCGCTGGGACGAATCGCTTGATCCTGCGCAAGGAATGATCCTGCTTCTGCGAGATGTCACCGTTGAGCGTCAACTCAAACGGCTCTCCGATCGGAACGATCGCCTCAAAGAGCTGGGCGAAATGGCTGCTATGGTTGCGCACGAAATCCGCAATCCGCTCGGAGGGATTAAAGGCTTCGCCTCTTTACTACAACGCGACCTGAACAACCAGCCAGAACTACAAAAAATGGCCTCCTATATTTTAGAAGGAACAGAAAATTTAAATAGGTTTGTGACCAATGTACTTAGTTATTCGCGCCCTGTGCAGTTACAGAGCAGAGTGGTCGAGCTGGTTGAGCAGCTACAGAAGCTCCGCACCAGTGTCCAAATGGACGCCTCGCTATCAAAATCAATTATCATATTGGTCAAGAGCGATGTAGACAGCCTCCGCCTATCGGTCGATATGACCCTGCTGCAGGCCGCTCTCTTCAATCTAGTTGTGAACGCAGTACACGCCATGCCTAACGGCGGTACGATCACCTTGGCCTTGGCAGCAACAGACAAGGAAGCGGCTATTCACGTTTCGGACACAGGCACAGGCATTACGCCGGAGCACCTAGAGAAAATCTTTTCGCCCTTCTTTACCACTAAGTCAGCAGGCAACGGATTCGGCCTAACGGAGGTAAATAAAGTCGTACAAGCTCACGGAGGCACCGTAGAGGTGCGTTCTCAACTTGGCCACGGCACCACGTTCACCATTAAACTGCCGATCAAACAGCTCACTCCCGCGGCTACCTAACCAGAGAGTTTTTATGACCATCGAAAAAATTCTAGTAATCGACGACGAAATGCTGATGCGCAGCTTCCTTGCAGAAACCCTCAAGAGAAAGGGGTTCGAAGTAGTCACGGCTGAAAATGGCAAAACAGGCCTGGCAGAATTCAAGCAGAACTCCTTCGACATGGTGTTCACAGATATGAAAATGCCAGATATGACAGGGTTAGAGGTATTGAAAAAAATTAAAGAGCTCTCCCCCGCCGCCATTGTTGTGGTAGCCACCGCCTTTGGCAGCATAGACAATGCCGTCGAGGCCATGCGCTTAGGCGCCTTCAACTATCTGATTAAACCTTTCACGCCGGACACGATTGAGGCGGTCGTTGAGAAAGCAGGCGCCCACGGCTCTCTCGTCGCTGAAAATCAATATCTCCGCCAGCAGGTTCACGGTACCAATGGCTCTGCGCTTATCGCCGAAAGCCCTGCCATGAAAAAAATTCTCCAAGATATCGAACGAGTAGCAAACAGCCATGCCAGCGTCTTTATCAGCGGAGAATCAGGGACAGGGAAAGAGGTCATCTCAAACCTTATTCACCACCTATCGCCCCGCACGCAAAAGCCCTACGTGCGCGTAAACTGTGCCGCCATCCCGGAATCACTGGTGGAGTCCGAGTTTTTTGGCCACGAAAAAGGCGCGTTCACGGGAGCTGCGAACAAACGCCAAGGCCGTTTTGAGCTCGCTCACACAGGTACTTTATTACTTGACGAGATCACCGAGATCCCTATCTGCCTGCAAGCTAAGCTACTCAGGGCCGTACAAGAACAAGAGTTTGAACGCTTGGGTGGCAGCAAATCCGTAAAGGTAGACATACGCTTCCTATCAACTTCCAACCGCAACGTAAAAGAGGCCATTCAGAGCAAACATTTGCGCGAAGACCTTTATTACCGGCTCAACGTGGTGCCCATCCACCTACCGCCCTTGCGCGAGCGCTTTGAGGATATCCTTCCGCTGGCCGACCATTTTTTAGCTGCGTTGTGTAAAGAGAATCACAAGAAAGAGATGCTCTTTACCAAATCGGCCAAAGAGAAACTGCAAAAATACCAATGGCCAGGCAATGTAAGAGAGCTAAGTAATATCATCGAGCGTGCTGTTGTTCTGGCGGCCGGTGATAAAATAGGGCCCGACGACCTCTTTCTTGAGCAGGCTTCCAGCCCGTCCCAGATGCAAATCGCCATACCTAGCGGGGTGTAATTCAAACCTGTACTCACCTTAAGCTGCTAAGCTAACGCCCTCACAAGTAGCTTCAATTTGCCAAAGCCTTTCCCACTCGTCGTTGGCCCTGAGGACTCGGAGATTTGCCATGTCGTTGGCATTCTCTCTCCACCACCACGCTCCCGCTTTCTTCAGCCTCGCCTGAACCAGCGGTGCCTTAAACCAGATTGTTCTTCAAAAGGCCTGATGCGATGAGCGCGTTGT
>CAYUJS010000007.1:0-53415 GCA_964445105.1 uncultured bacterium
TTCAATTCTAAGGCTGAAAAAAACGGTCATCTAACCAAATTGTAGTGACGAATCTACAATCTCTCCGAGGGAAATCTCTGAACTTGGGTTATGCCCTCACTCTTCGCTTGTTGGGTTTTTTAAGATTGTCTAGTCGATAGCGCTCTCCATTAAGCGTTATTTCCACCTCACAGCATATCCAGGGAGAATCAAGATTTATTTGGAGATAGGTTTTTAGCGCCCCTAGAAGAGCTGATACATTTCTAGCCATTTGTCGGCTATTTGCGACCAATCATAGTTGAGTACTTGTTGCTTGCCCTCTGCTATTAAGTGACTGCACAGAGCGGCGTCAGCGGCTAAGCGCTCTAAGTGGGCGATGAGCATTTTTTCATCGCCATCTGGAAAATGTAGGCTATCCACGCCGCCTTGTGTAAAGCCAGGTATCCCGCCGACAGAGCTAGCTACGACAGGGACTCCTGCCGCCCAAGCTTCTAACACTACGATACCAAAAGGCTCGTGGTGTGAGGGTAGCACAAAAATTGTGGCGCCCTTGTAGGCGCTAGCTAGCAGTGGGTCGTGGGGCGCCAGTCCCGGAATGAGCAGGACTTTGTCTTGCAAACCCAGTGTCGTGATCGCAGTGCGAATTTTTTGCGCATATTCCTCCATCGCTATCGCGCCGATGAGCACTAGCTGGTAAGTGGGATGGCGGGTCACAAACTTGGCAAAAGCGTTTAGCAGAAGAAGCTGATTTTTTTGGGTTTCCAATCGAGAGACGCATAGAATGTAGGGCTTGTTGTGGAGCCCAAATTGCTGGCGAAAAAGCTGCCTATCGCCATTGGCAAACTGGTCGTTGTTCACACCGTTGGGTAGGTAGAAGAGCTGTTTTTGCGGAAATTCTTCACGCATTCGACACCATTCATCTTTACCGACGCAGATGATACCGTTGGCATCCTCCAGTACCCTTCGCGCGCCAAGCAGCCAGCCGAATGGCTTTCCCCACTCCCACTTGTCTTCAAACGGTTGCTGCATCTTTTTTGCTTGATCAGTAGGTAAAGTGAAGTGACCGCCGTGAATGCTGACTACATAAGGTATGCCTTTGAGACGAGCTACTGTGCGGGCTATGCCGCCCAGGCGGTGTTGTACGTGCGTATGAATCAGTGAGACTCCTGGTTCATGCCATAGCGCGTTTAACAAAGACAAACTCAAAGGATTTCCCCCCTTTAGTTCCATCTGACTGTGGTTATCCTTTGAGAGGCCAAACCAGGGAAACATATATGCACATCGTTGTACAGGTACGTTTTTAACCAACTCTAACCCTGGTTTAGAGAGCATATCCGTGCAAAATATTTTGGCCTCAAGTCCTCGTTGGATAAGCTTTGAGGATATATTATGAACAACGGACTCGGTTCCGCCCCATTTTTCTTCCGTAAACCGGCGCATTACATGCGCTATTTTAAAGGGCCGGTTTGTCACGAGGTAAAGAAATCTAATACGCGGTTGAATTGAGGGATGCCTATAGCGCGAAAACGCTCGGTATCTGGCGGGCGCACGAGGTGCAGTAGCTTGAGAATAAGCGCCCAGGCGCCGAGGTAAAGCACTGCCATGAGGGCCAGTACGGGTAAACTTGGGGACGGCAGTAGCAGGTAGAGGAGGGCTGCTAGCACGACGGCAGGTGTGGTAGTGCGCAGGGCAAAAGACCAGGGAAAATAGAGGCCGCCAAGCAGGCCTCTGATGATCCAAAGTTTGATGGGAGCGGTGATGAAAAAAGTCGCTGTAACAGCTATGAGAGCACCTGGCACACCGTAGTGTTTGATAAAGAAATAATCCAGCAGGAGATTAACAAGCAGCTGTAGCAGGTTCAGCCAGGTCGTTTTAGCCACTTTCTCGCTAGCGATCAGCGCCATGCTTAGGGGTACCCAAAGCAGCGTAAGCGCTTGGAAAAGACAAAAATAGGCTGCAATATACCCTGCAGAAGCCATCTTTTCACCATAGATGACGATGACGGCTTGCGGGGCAAAAAACACGCCTAAGCAACTTAAGGGTAGGCAGACGATGGTCAGGATTTGGTACATCCCCGCGATCAATGCGCCTAAACTATCTTGATGTTTGGCATAGGACTCAGCGAAAGCTGAGGTAAATAAGGCGTGGAGAGCCAAAGGGATAAAGGTGAGCAGAAGGTTAGCTAACATATAGCCTAAGGCGTACTGACCGACCACTTGCGCGGTGGCAAAATACCCTAGGAAAAAGATTTCAGAGTACTGCTGCAAAAATTTGTTTGTGAGAGCATTGGCTAAGGTTGGCAGCGAGAGGGTAAGTAGGCGTTTGCGACCGATTCCTGCCCCGGAAGAGTGCGCTTTCCACCGCATCATAAACAGTACCAAGAGTGAGAGGCCGAATAGAGAGATCGCGGCGATAGAGCTGCTGCAGGACAAAAGGACGTGTTTAACAGACAAGGGTGCGCCCATCCATAGATATAAAAGAAAGAGCGCGGCCTGCAACGTAGAGGTCAAAGCCAAGGTGCGTGCGCGAAACAAAGCCGTAAACACGTTGTTTAAGTAATCTTTGGCCGTCAGCATGCCTGTTAAAGCCAGGGTTGGCAGAAAAAAAAGAGCAAACTCGAAATGCAGAAATTTTGTGACCAAGTCTTGTGCGAGGTAGAGCACTATCCCTATCAAGGCTAATATTAGCATTTCGACTCCAGCTGCGCGCGTGAGAAGGCGCACTAAGCCCATACGGTTATGGTGCTGCACAAGCTCTGGCACGTAGCGTAGAAGCGCAATGTTCAGGCCAAACGCGCATAGCACCGCGAGGTTCTCTGCCAGGCCGTTGAGAAGGCTGTAGATGCCGTACTGAGCCGGTCCCAGTCCGCGCACGATTACGATCGAAATAATGAAATAGAGGACAAATGTAAAAACCTTGCTCGCGACAATCCAGGGGACTGATGCGATTGCGTGTTTGGAGAAAAAAAATTCGGCAGAGGCTGGTGAATTCTGCACAAAGCGTCCGGATGTCATAAGCTTCTTTAAGGTGCTCCCAAAGGATAAGGATTGAAGATCGGGACAAAACCGCCACTGGGGATCACATTCACGTTTTGGAGCTGGGCATCTGCCCCCGTGACAGACTCATAAGCGCGCTGGCCGAAGATGGAAAAGGCGCTTCCCACAAAGGTGCGCACCGCGAACCGAGAGAGCTCGCGCACATAGTCAAATTTGCGTGGCGGTAGGTAGACGATATCGCCAGGGATTAGCGCAAAGTCCGCACAGTACCCTTTGAAGATGCGATTGATGTCTATGTAGAACGTATATGGCTCAGCCAACGATCCTCGTACAACTACCGCGCGCGAGCTGGCCTGAAGCGAGGGGCCGCCAGCCATGATAATGGCCTCACCCAACGTAATTTTGTTCACGTACCCCAATGTCCCTGGGCTGAACACTTCTCCCATCACGTAGATGTTTTTGTCGAGAGAGCTTGGGATATAGATGTAATCTCCCCCCTGCAGTTCGACGTCCTGCTCCAGGTCGCCCTCTTCTACAAGGCGTCTGAAGTCCACCGGTATATACTCACCTGCGCGCGTTAGAAAGGCGTGATCGAGGTCCGCTAACTCAATTGTTTGCGTGCGATAGTTGCCGGAGGGAAACCCACCGGCTCTACAAAGTGCGGTGAGTACGGTTTCTTGGCCCAGCAAGGTTTTTTTTCCGGGGATGTTGATCTCGCCTAAAATCGTGTAGTGCTGCCCGGCAAATTCTATCGGTGTCACGTTTATGTAGGTAAAGCGGTAGATTTTCTTGATCCGCTCGTTCATCTCCTCCCGAGCTTCATTTATATTTTTGCCGACCACATTGACTGACCCTACCAAGGGATAAGAGATGTTGCCATAGCTGTCGACGGTTACTTCGCGCTCGGTATTTGCTTCGCCATAAATAGAAACAAGCAGCCGATCACCAATATGAAGCTTATAGAGCTTGGGAGCATGCTGCTGGTTCGGTGCATGCGGAGAAGCGCTGCTTTTTGGCGCCTCTTGCGTCGGATTTTGTGCTGAAAGGGCACTGACATAGAGGAGCAATAGCCCTAACGATCTCCAGAATTTGTTCATATCGATTGCACTCCGCTAGTCGATCAGTTTATTGGCCTCATAGGCAGCGACGTTACTGATAAAGGAGCCAATGAACGCGTCGATGGCAATTTTAACTAGTTCTCGCCCAAATCTCATTTCTTTGTTTGGTACATAGACGATATCGCCAGGGTGCAGGTAGATGTCTTTGGCGTCTCCAGAGAGGATCGTCAAAAAGTCCGCTCTAATGACACGAGGACAAGAAAAATTGCCCCTAATGATGAGCACGTCGCGCCAGTTGCCCCGCGCGTAAGGGTCCCGTATAAAGCGTCCATACGCAGGCGACAAGGCTCCGACTAGCGTCAAATCATCTTTGTAGGGCGAAGCATTGCCACCAAACGGCCCTAGGATATAAACCAAATTGTTCATAGAGGAGGCAATGTAAACATAGTCGCCCGGGCGCAAATAGACGTTTTGCTCCTCGCGACCCTCATTGATGAGTGCACTGAAATCCACGTTGAGTTTCTTGCCATTATGGATGACATAGGATTCGTTTAAGCTGGCCAGCTGGATGGTGCTGCCTTGTGAGTTGGCGCCTAGTACCCCGCCCGCATCCGCCAGCGCCTGACGAATGTTAACGGAGCTAATTAAGGGATAGACCCCCGGCCGGCCTACTTGGCCAAGAACCATGTAGTAGTCAGCCGCTTTGACCTTGGCGACCAGGGAAACGCTAGGACTGGTATAAATCGCGGCCATTCGCTCTTCCAGTTCCTTTGCGAGCTCTTCGAGTGTTTTTCCCTCAGCCTTGATTGAAGGGAGGTAGAGATAGTAGATATGTCCATCTGGCGCTACCACCAGTTCGCTGGCCGTGTTTTCATCGTGCGTGAAGATAGAGACTTCGAGAACGTCTCCTTTGTGAATCTGATAAGGCTCATCATGCGGCTGTAGAGGCTGTAAATCCGCTTCGGCGATCTGTGTTCTGCCTTCGTCCGCCTCGGGGTCTTCATCTTCTGGTGCGTAATCCATGATCACGGGAGGGTAATAGACCATTACCTCAGGTCGGCGGCCTGAACATTTACACAGACAGCTATCGCATGCTAGCCGATAGGTACAGCATCCTTTTTTTACGACGCGCACGCAGCTGGTGAGCGAGCCGTACACCAAGATAGCTAGCAGCAGTCCTATAAGGGATAATTTACGCCGAATTTGCATGTCCATATCCTACGCTCTGGGCTGTGGGCTGGAGCCATGATCTTTGGGCGTGTTTTTTACGAAGAGCTTTTTAAATTTGGCCCACAGCCCGAAGTTGACTCGATGGCTTTCGCTGCGGATGCGCGCATCGTCTACAAATATATCCAACATACGATTGAGGATAAGCCCCAGCGGCTTGATGCGGTGAAATTCCAGACCCTTAAAGCAGTCGTTGAGCTGTTTACGGCTGGTTTTTTCCGACGAAACGATATAAACCGATTGGTCTGCCAGGCTGAGTACGTTAATCGCGTAATCTTCTGTCAGCAGCCCTGGTAGGTCTAGAATAACTACCTGGTAGCGCTCGCGCAAAAGAGCCATCAATTCTCGCATCTTTGGGGTTTTTACTAACTCTTTCATGTCGGTGTCTTTGCCCGTGGTAAGCCGCGCTGGCGCGCTGTTGTAAACGAGGTCGCTAAAGGAACACTGTCCACGCAGGAACTGTTCAATTTTGCATTTGCCTGCCTCGTGCCCTGCAAAGAACGGGTTCTTCTTATAGTCGAACTCGACGACGACAGCACAGCGGCCCAATTTCTGGTAAAAACGGGCCAAATAATAGGCAAACAAACTTTTGCCCTCACCATCTTGCGAGCTGGCGATTCCTAGGACAAACTGCCCCATGCGTCCTGTGTGTAGGTCGATGGCTTCTTCGAGCGTACGAATGAAGAAACGTAATTGTTGCTCCAGCGCGTTACGATCTTTCATATGAAGCTTTAGCTCCGGCATGGACATGATGCAGGGGATGTTGTAGTGGTTTTGTACCTCGATAGGCGTTCGTAGACGCGTATCGAACAGTTCTAAAGCTGCAGCCAAAGTTGTACCTGCTACCACGCCTAAGAGAAAGCCGATTAGTGGCAGCAGCTCAATAAGGACTGATTCGTGTGGTGTGGCCTTACTGGCGTTCATATACAACTCAAGATCGCCCTTACCCACTTTCATCAGGGTTTCAGCGGCCTTAACAAATTGTTCGGCCCCCTTGAGATTGTCCTCATCTGTCTGTTTTTCTGTTATATAGCGTGTCAGCACCATCTGCACTTCGGGGAGATTATCGATTTCTTTTTGCTTTGCAGCGTACTCCATGGCCAAGTCATCGCGAAGTTTTTGTGCAGAGCGCACTTTCCCCCTGAGGTTCATCAAAGTTATATTGACCTGGTCTTTCAATGGATTGGAGCTGGTTTCAGCCGCCAGCCCAGCTGTTTGGTCGCCAGGCGTACCTTGGGGAGGGGCGGCCGCTATTTTCTGTAGTTCTTCTACCTGTGCTTCAAGGATCTTAATCTTCGGGTTTTCTGCTGCATAGCGCGTGCGGGCATCCATTAGGGAAAGCTCGGCTTGTGTTAACAAACGCTGTGCAGGGCTCTCTCCTAAGATAGCCCTCGAAACTCTGTCCGGCAGTTTGGCCGCTTCTCGTCTTAGGTTTTCATACTCGATTAAGCTGCTGTTAAAGTTTTCACTGGCTTGTGATAGCCGCGTCTGTAGGTCTAGTAAACCTTTAATCGACAATGAGCCTTCGGGATTCAACTCAAAGAATTTATTTTTGGAACGAAATACTGCAATCTCCTTCGAGTCGACGCCAATTTTGTCGCGCAGGCTGTCTGCCTGCCTTCTAAAATAGTCGTAAGCTACCTTTAGCTGGCGCTTAGCAAATTCCTGCGTATTTTTAACCACCACCTGTGCAAGAGTATTGGCGATGTCCACCGCTACACTAGGGGTATCTGCTACCACTTGTATATCCAGCAGGTTGGAATCGCCGATAGGCGGGATTACACTAATCATTTTTTTTAGCTGCTTCTCGGTGTATTCAAGTCCCAAAATAGCGCGTACGGCGCTCAGGTTTTCCGGTAGGGTGATCACCTCAGTAGCTGACGAAATGGTGAAGTGCGCTAAGGGAAATCCGTTAGGCAAAAGTTTGGATGAATCCATTTGATACATCAGGTACGAATCCGCCACAAAACCCTTGCAGAGTCGATGTGAAAGCAACCCGAATAGTCCCGTGGCTAGTAAAGCGACTAAAATGATTAACCAAGTTCTGCGTAACACCCCGCGATAAATGCGGCGAAAATCAATCCGAGAGGCAAGGTCGTCCAGGCTATATTCTTTAACCAAATGTAGCCGCTTGGAATCGCACCTACTCGACGCGCTCTCGCCCTCCAATTTCATCTCGAGAATCTCCAAATTACACGGTGCTTACCAGACATACCTAATTTATCCAGTCTCATAAAGTCAATATTTTATTTTAGAAGAAAACGGGCTGCGCAAGCGTAGCTTAAAGGGGCTGATCCTTGTACAGTTAGTGCGTTTTGGTGGTTGTGAAACTAGGGATGGCTAAGTTTCTCTACTGAGTTGCCAGTATTCACCTGGGACCCCTCATCGTAAAAAAAGAGGTCTAAAACCCATTTTAGTTGGTTTTCCATTTCCCAGTGTGGTCGTAAGGAGCAGAAGAGAGTAGCCTTTGGGCATACTCGTGTATTCCTCTAATGGATTTGGCTGAGGCAAGTATCGCCGCCAAAATAATCAAGAGCATTCCGTGCAAAGGATAGCGAAGACTTTCCTGCTCGCGAGGATTAGCGATCTCAGTAAAAGCGTGTTATACTGATTGTTTTTTTGAGGCAGCTCGCATTAGTTTTTGCAGGTCTTCCTTAGGAGCGTGATTTTTGGGTATCTTGCTAAACTGAGCCTCCTTCTGATTTGTTAGGGTTTTGAAGGTATGAAGGATGTGCCGCCATTGCGCTACCTGCTCATCGGATAGTTTGCCAAGCCGGATAACAATTGCTTTGCGCACCTTGTCATTCACCCTGATAGATCGCGCTAAGCTGCAAGATTTGTATTCTTTCCCCGGGTTTTTCTTTGAACCCCAGTGCAGGTGTAAGTGAGAAAAATCCATAGAAACGAGTCTACATTCAAATTTACCCGCTTGTTTTAATGTAGGTGCAAAAAAGAAATAAGTTTAAATAAATTTATATGCGATTATTTTTGAAGCGTAAAGTTAAACGTGATTTTTTGTAAAAAGAACGCCTATATACTGAATGCTTTTGTAGCTCTTTTTCGCTCTATCCTCTTTTGAGGGGCTGACCGCTGAGGGCATTCCAAGTTGTGGAGCGGACCGTGCCGTTGCGATTCACCACGCTGATGTTATAGACAGGGAGGTAAACTTCGCGCGCAGATCGTACATTTAAGTCGCTCCCAAATGCGTGACGGATGGCTTTCTCGATGTCATTTGCCGAAAAACGCTTGGCTTTGCGGTGGGTGTGGCTGTAGGGTTTTATGCCTAACCGCTGGCTGATTTTTGTCTGCGGTTGGACTTCAATCTCTATGCTTTTTTGTGTCAGTACATATCGATCGCCCTGCTGGCCAATCAAGTGCTTCTGATATGCTTGTTGGATCCATGCATCAGCCGTTTGAGACGAAACGCTGAGGTACGTCCGCAGCTGCTCTCTGCTCATGGTGCCCTGGTTTGCGGCAAGCGCTTTGACGATTTTGTAGTCGCTCGCCTTCGCTTTGTTGGCAATGAGATCGGCAAAGCCTTTTGTCGTCGACCAGATTTTAGTGTCGCTGACCAGCTCTCCATCGGATTGGCTCCACAGTAATATGCCCTCGACTGGCTTATGACCAATATTTGAGTAGCTAACCTGTAAAAGTAGATAGGGATAAAATTTAAGGGTGGGCTCCTGGAAAGACTGCTTATCGGAAGTGATCAGAGCTCTTTGGTGAGCCGACATGATTTGAGTGGCGGTGTAGTGCGGTTCGATTGTTAAGAACTGACCCGAATCCATCTGGTCGCCGATGTAGGTTTTAAGCGCGCTGCCATGCTGGTAAAGGTAGTATCCGCCTGCGGCCACAAAAAGCACTAAAACCAATGTGGTGAAGGCGTGCATAGATAACTCCCCTGCCAATAAATCGTTATCAATGCCTGAGGGATAAGCGGGAAAGCAAGAAAATTCTGGATATAGAATTTGAGGCCTGCAAAGAGGGATTCAAAACTTGGGCCAATTAGCGAGGCACAAGAGCCCGTCTGATATGCAACCCAAAAACTGCGTTAGCGCATAACTGAAGGGCGGGAGCAAGCTCCCGCCCTTCATCGTAGACTCGTGCGTATTTTGCGATCTGCTTAGTCCTTAAGCGACAGCAAGAACTCCACGTTGCTCTTGGTCTTTTTGAGACGTCCGAGAAGCAGATTCATAGCGTCGATAGGTGACAGGTCGGCGACAGCTTGGCGTAATTGGAAGACTTTTTCCAGTTCGCCTGGGTGGTAGAGCAGCTCTTCTTTTCGTGTACCGCTTTTGATCAGGTCGATAGCGGGCCAGGTGCGCCGGTCGGCCAGGCGCCGCTCGAGCACGAGCTCCATGTTACCGGTGCCTTTGAACTCTTCAAAGATGACCTCATCCATACGGGAGCCGGTATCGATGAGGGCAGTGGCGATGATGGTGAGGGAGCCACCTTGTTCGATATTACGCGCGGCTCCGAAGAACCGTTTGGGTTTGTGTAGGGCATTTGCGTCGATACCACCGGTAAGGATCTTACCGGAGTGTGGCTGGACGGTGTTGTAGGCGCGCGCTAAGCGGGTGATGGAGTCGAGGAGGATGACGACATCTTTGCCGTGCTCCACGAGGCGGCGGGCCTTTTCAATGGCCATTTCAGCGACCTGGACGTGGCGCTCTGGGGGTTCATCGAAGGTGGAAGCGATGACTTCGCCTTTCACCATGCGTTGCATGTCGGTCACTTCTTCAGGGCGCTCATCGATGAGCAATACCATGAGCACGACCGCTGGGTTATTTTTAGCGATACTGTTGGCTATGTTTTGCAATAGGATGGTTTTGCCTGTGCGGGGCGGCGCGACGATCAAGCCGCGCTGGCCTTTACCGATTGGAGCGGTAAGATCTAGTACCCTCATAGATAAGTTTTCAGGGGTCGTTTCCATCACCAGGCGTTCATTAGGGTAAAGCGGGGTCAAGTTTTCAAATAAGATCCGTTCACGCGCTTTTTCGGGAGTGACTTCGTTGATGGAATCGACTTTTAGAAGGGCAAAGTACTTTTCTTTTTCTTTGGGAGGACGGATTGTGCCTGTAACGGTATCCCCTTTTTTGAGGTCGAAGCGGCGAATCTGTGCGGGGCTGACGTAGATATCTTCAGCGGAGGGGAGGTAGGCATAGAGAGGAGAGCGCAGAAAGCCGAAACCATCGGGCAGTACTTCTAGGACGCCCTCACCTATTAGAATGTCGTCGGGGCGCTCAGCTAGAGCCTTTACGATTTCAAAAACCATCTGAGATTTGGTCAGAGAGCCGGTGTGCCGCAGTCCGATGCGTTTGCCGAATTCGTTTAGTTGTTGGATATTCATGCGTTGAATATCCGCAATCTTGACGATTTCGTTATAGGGCTGGGTAGTAGGCACAGCTTCTGTTTCTAAGTCGAGTTGGGAGTCGTTTATTTCAACGGCCGTCTGTACGGGGTGCTGCTCGTACTCGCTTTCTCTGTTATCGCGCTGTTCTTGATTATGCTGTTGCTGCTGTTGACTTTGTTGTATTTGCTGCTGTTGCTGGGGCTGCTGGTTTTCTTTGCTGCGTTGGTGATGGCGCTGGTAGGGGCGTTTTTCCCTTTGAGGTTTGTTTTCGCCCGTATGCTGGCGGGTGGGGGCAGGTCTTTCTGGTTGGATTTGATCTGGGTCCATTGGATGTTAGTCTCGTTTAGTTGATGAAGTTTCTTAATATGTACTGGGCTCGCAGGGCTGTTCTATGCGAGCCCGTCTTGTATCTTTTTACAAAGGCTTTCTACCTTGAATCGCAGTTCGCTTTCCGTGGTGTTATTGACGATGTGGTAGTGAGCAAGCTGGGCTTTTTTTTCTTGAGGGAACAGACGGGCAGTGCGGCGGTCATATTCAAGGGGCTCATATCCTGTTTTGGCGGCGAAACGCTGACGCGCAGTTTGAGGGTCCGTTGTCAAAGCGATCACCGTATCGAAATGGGAGGCGAGGTTGGCTTCAAAGAGAAGGGGTATTTCGGCGACGAAGAGAGGCACCTGCGAAGCCACGCGTTCATACTCCAGGTTGATGCTTTTTTGTACTTCAGGATGAATGATCCTTTCCAAAGCGGCGAGGAGTTGAGGTTCTTTGAAAACAATGTTAGCGACCTTCGTTCGATCGATCTGATCCCCGGTGATGATCTTGGCTCCCAAGAGCCCGACGACTTTTATTCCAACATCACTCTTGGGGGACAATAGTTGATAGACGATGGTATCTGCGTCCACAGTGAAGGCTCCTAGCTCTTTCAGGATACGGCAAACGGTTGATTTACCTGATGCCAATCCGCCAGTCACTGCAATCTTTTTTGATCTTAGCATTCCGCCCAATTTTTTCCAATCTTGATGTCAACGATGAGGGGGACTTTCAGCGACATGACTGCTTCCATAATTCTTTTTACCTGTTGAGCCAGTTCTTCCGCAGCTTGGTCGGGCACTTCGAAAAGCAGCTCGTCGTGGATTTGTAGGAGCATACGCGCGTCGCTATTTTGTGCGGTCAGGTAATCGTTCACTCGCAGCATGGCAAGTTTAATGAGGTCGGCGGCGGTGCCTTGCAGCGGGGTGTTGGTGGCGAGGCGCTCGGCGGCGCTGCGTAGGTTTGCGTTTTTGCTATGAATGTCTGGGATGAGTCGCTCGCGCCCTGTAATGGTAAGCACTCTGCCGCTTGTGCGGGCGAGCTCTTTGGAGGATTCGAGGTAGTCGAGAACGCGAGGATAGCGATCAAAATAGGCCTGAATGAAGGCAGCGGCCTGTTTCATGGGGATGGCGAGTTGTCGTGCTAGGCCGAAGGCGCCTTGTCCATAGAGGATGCCGAAGTTGACTGTTTTCGCGTTGAGGCGCTGCTCGGAGGTGACTTGATCGATAGGCACACCGAATACCTGTGAGGCGGTGAATGCGTGGATGTCCTCGCCCGCTTCGAAGGCGCGGATGAGGTGGGCATCTTCGCTGAAATGAGCTAGAAGCCTCAGCTCGATTTGTGAATAGTCAGCTGCCAGTAGGCTCCAATGCGGATCATTCGAGCGAAAGGCGGCCCGAATCTGACGGCCCACTTTGCTCCGGATGGGGATATTTTGCAGGTTAGGATCCTGGCAGGCGAGTCGGCCTGTGGCGGCGGTGAATTGGTTGAAGTTGCAGTGAACGCGTTTTGTGCTGGGATTCACCTCGGCCGGAAGTGCGCTCACGTAGGTGGAGCGCAGTTTTTCAAGCGTGCGATAGTCTAGGATTTCCGCCACAACAGGATGAGCGCCGCGTAGCTCTTCGAGCACCTCTGCGCTAGTGCTCGTGGCTCCTTTGGCAGTTTTGCGCAAAAGCTGGATACCCAAGACATTTTCGAGAATATTTCTAAGTTGGATGGGCGAATTCAGATTAAACGATTCACCGACCTGCTGAAAGATGTGCAGCTGTAGCTTAGAAATATCCCGATTGATGACTTGGCTGAGCTGTTCCAAGTAGGGGATATCTATGAATATGCCCGTGTGTTCCATGTGAGCCAGCACGCGTACAAGAGGGAGCTCTATCTGTTCCATTACGTTATCGAGATGGCGCTCTTGCAGTTGGGGAGCTAAAAGTTGTTTCAGGCGGAAGGTGTAGTCGACCTCCTCGCCGCAGAAGTTGCTCAGCTGGTCCAGGGGGACGCGGGCGATTGGCAGCTGCTCTTTGCCTTTTCCTGTCACTGCGCTGGCAGCGGTGAGGCGCTTATCAAAATACTCTAGGACAAGACCTTCTAGCGTGTGCTGTCTGCTGTGAGAGCTCAGCAGATAAGAGGCTAGGACTGTGTCGAAGCAGATATTAGCGATGGTGATGCCGTGGTTTCTGAGCACCTGATAGTCGTACTTGATGTTATGCCCGTAAAAGCCGATCTGTGGATCTTCAAATAGAGGCTTGCAGGCGCTGATTACCTGCGCGAGGCCCAATTTGCCATTGGTGGGTACGTACCATGCGCGGCCCTCTTGTGTGCAAAAAGCCACCCCACAAAGCTCTGCCAGCATTGGCCGCTCGTTTGTTGCTTGGATATCAAAGCAAATTTCCTTGTGTTGACGCAGTGTCTGCATTAAATCGTTGAGCGAAGTGGCGTCATCTACCAGAAAGTAGTGTGCGGCGTCGACTTTGCGCGGCGCTTCGACCTCGGGTAATTCGCGTAGCAGTGAGTTGAAGCTGTGGTTAGTATAGAACTGCTTCAGCAGTGGTGCATCGCCGGATCTGAGTTGGAAGAAGGCCTGTTCACGAGGGAATTCAACGTCAGTGTACAGCCTCGCAAGTTCACGACTGAGACGCGCTTGGCCCGCTTGCTGGACAATGGTTTCGCGCTTTTTTTGTGCCGAGACCTTCTCAGGTTGTGCCAGGAGGGCATCTAGCGTGCCAAATTCTTGGAGGAGTTGAGTGGCCGTTTTGGGGCCGAAGCCGGGTAGGCCGGGGATGTTATCGGAAGCGTCGCCTACAATGGCGAGCCAATCGACCATCTGCGTTGGCTTTATTCCGTAGATCTGTTCGACGGCTGCCGTATCGATGATGAGATTATCTTTCCAGGTATTGAGCAGGACAATGTGATCGTCCACGATCTGCACCATATCTTTGTCGCTGGTGCAAACGTAGACTTGCACTGCTTGTTGGGCCGCCCAGAGGGCGATTGCGCCCATGGTATCATCGGCCTCTACAGCTGGTATTGTCAGCTGGGAGATGCCCGCTATTTCGCAGAATTCACGAGCCCAATCGATCTGATACCTCAGGTCTGCGGGCGTTTCTTCGCGGTGAGCCTTGTAGTCTGCGTAGAGGGCTGTCCGCCGCTCTTTGTTGCGCGGCCCATCGAAGATGGCGGCCAGGTGCGTGACGGGCGCAAAGTCTTTTTGTAGCTTAACGATTGAGCGAATAAAGCCAAAAAGTGCGTTGGTGGACTCGCCCTTGCCATTGGTCATATTGCCGATGGCGTGGTAGGAGCGATATAGGTAGCCCGAGGCATCTATCAGAAAGAGTTTTTCCATGATTAGAAACGCAGCGACGTGAGTTGAGTCGCTACGTAGTACAGCACCTTTGTGAGCATTGAAGAGTTTCCGCCACCGAATAGCTCGCTTGTCCATGTGCTGTTCGTTAGCGTGACCACGTGATATCTTTCGCCTTCTAAACCGGCTCGCTTAGCTGCCAAAGCAATCGCCTGGGGGAGGTAGTAGCCTGTTTCATCGATAAAACCAAGTTCCTTGGCGCGTGTGGGCGCATAGATTTGTGCGCCGTATTCCTGGATCAATTTTTCGCGTGTGAGTTGAGGTCGGTTGGCAATTACCATGTCGACAAAGTGATTATAAAGATAGTCGGTGATCGCCTGCACGTCCGCAGATTCTTCAGATTGCCAGGGGCGAAAAGGGTTCATGGTGTCTTTGCCCTTACCTGAGCAGACCGTTTGCGCTTTGATCCCTAGCTTTGCCAACCCTTCTGAGAGATTGAAATAAGGGGGAAAGATCAATACACCTACACTGCCGATAACGCTGCAATCCGAGGTGACAATCGCGTCGGCTGCTAGGGCGATTTGGTAGGCTCCCGAAGCACAAAGGCCGTCTGCATAGGCGATCACAGGCACGTTGTACTGTTCTTTGTAGGCTTTAATCATCTGGTAAATAGCGCTAGAATCCGTGGTCAGCCCGCCGCCGCTATTAATGTTGAGTAGGATAGCCTTTACGCGGTTCTCTTTCAGTGCATCTTCGCGGGATTCAACCAAGCGCATGCGCGTAGCGTCGGCAGAAAGCTGTCCCATGCCGATCATGCCGTCTATATTCAGTTGTAGAATCACAGGGCCTGAGCTGCCTAGCTCGGTGCGCAAGCCTTTGGCGTCGGGCTGTACCTCAAGGGTAAATTTGCGCGGCACCTCAGAGCCCGATGTGCTAAACAGGGCGAAGGAGAGGACGAAGGCAGTGATCCCAAAGGCTAATCCCAGCGTGGTTCCGAACGCTTTTGCGAAGGCCCGAAATAGGCCACGCAGCGGTGAATCAAGACTGCTATTTTGCATGGAAAATCCTTAAAAATGATACTAGTCTGGGGTATTGAGATTATTGTAGCCGGGCCTTGGGATGATGTCCAGCAGCTCCGCTAAAAAAAAGAAATAGACTGGCTTCGGGATAGCCATAGGCCTCATTTTGCCCTAGTTGCCTGTGCTCTACGCCCGTCTTTAGCCAGCGCAAAGTAAAGCCCGCAGAATCGCTCTGCGGGCTTTTTTATTTTATAGGTGAGGGCTCGCCTCTATTTTTATCGATGATCGTTGCTTTCGGCGTCGATAATTTCGACTTCGGCATCTTCGATAGCCGGCTCTTGGGCTTGTCGGCTATTGCCTTGTTGCGCAGATTGACCGCCTTGTTGAGCGTGCCCATCCGCGTTAGCTCCCTGCCCGGCAGCTGCCGCTTTCGACATAGCCTCGCCGATATGTTGCATATGCGTTTCGAGCTCTTGCTTGGTTCTACGAATCTCTTGGCTATCGCCTTTTTGGATTGCAGCTTTTACCTTCTCAATATGCTCTTCGACATCTTTTGCAACCTCAGCGGGGATCTTGTCCTTATACTCGTTGAGTGCTTTGGTGGCGCGGAACACGAGTGAGTCGGCTTCGTTGCGCACTTCGACCTCTTCGCGTTTCTTTTTGTCTTCTTCGGCGTGAAGTTCGGCGTCTTTTACCATCTTCTGGATCTCGGCCTCCGAAAGGCCTGAAGACGCTTCGATGCGGATTTTTTGCTCTTTACCAGACGCGGTGTCTTTAGCGGACACGTGCAGGATACCGTCAGCATCGATGTCAAAGGCAACCTCGATCTGTGGCGTACCCCTAGGGGCTGGCGGGATATCAGTTAGATCGAAACGCCCGATCTCTTTGTTATCGTTCGCCATTTTACGCTCCCCTTGCAGGACAACGATGGTCACTGCAGGCTGATTGTCGGCAGCTGTGGAGAACACCTGTTTTTTCTGCGTAGGGATGGTTGTGTTGCGCTCGACCAGTGGTGTCATTACGCCGCCTAACGTCTCGATGCCGAGGGTCAGTGGGATGACGTCTAGCAGAAGCACATCTTTTACTTCGCCACCCAATACACCGCCTTGGATAGCGGCGCCAATGGCGACTACTTCGTCGGGGTTTACCCCTTTGTGTGGTTCCCGATTAAAGATCGCTTTCACCATAGCCTGTACGGCGGGCATACGGGTCATACCACCCACTAGGATTACCTCGTTGACATCCTCTGCCTTCAAGCCGGCATCTTTCAGTGCCTTCAAGCAAGGTTCTCGCGTGCGCTCGATCAGATTGGCAGCCAGGCTTTCCAGCTGCGCTCTGCTTAGCGTGAGAGATAGGTGCTTAGGCCCCGACTGGTCCATAGTGATGAAGGGCTGGTTGATTTCTGTGACCTGCGTACCCGATAGTTCGACTTTAGCTTTTTCAGCCGCGTCGCGCAGGCGCTGTAGCGCCATCTTGTCTTTGCTTAGATCGATGCCATGCTCTTTTCTGAACTCGCCTAGCATCCAGTTAAGAATCGCGTTGTCGAAGTCGTCGCCGCCCAAGTGGGTGTCCCCGTTGGTCGCTAGTACTTCAAAGACGCCGTCACCGATTTCCAAGATGGAGATATCGAACGTGCCTCCGCCCAAGTCGTAAACGGCTACTTTATGGTCGCGCTTATCTTTGTCAAGGCCGTAGGCCAATGCTGCTGCGGTGGGCTCTGGAATAATCCGCTTCACGTCTAAGCCTGCAATGCGTCCTGCGTCTTTTGTCGACTGTCTTTGTGAGTCATTAAAGTAGGCTGGGACGGTGATCACGGCTTCAGTGACTTTTTCACCCAAATACTCCTCAGCGGTCTCTTTCATCTTTGTTAGGATAATCGCTGCGATCTCTTCAGGCGTTACTAATTTACCGTGAATATCAAAAACAGCATCCCCATTATTGCCGCGCACTACGTGGTATGGGACCGTGCCGATTTCTGATTGTACTTCATCAGACTTGCGGCCGATGAAGCGTTTGGAGGACACAATGGTGTTTTCCGGATTGGTGACCGCTTGTCGTTTAGCGGGGACCCCTACTAAGCGCTCGCTGCCTTTAAATGCGACCACAGATGGTGTAGTGCGAGAACCCTCTGCGTTTGGAATAACCTTTGCCTGGCCGCCTTCCATAACGGCTACGCAGGAGTTGGTTGTGCCGAGGTCGATCCCAATGATTTTGCCGCTTTTCTTTTTTTCTGCCATAACTAATCTCCTTGATTACAAAATAAGTTTTTTTCATCTAGATCTGCATCGGGCGTCAACGTGGAGGCTTCCTCCACCGAGCTTGGTTTTCTAGCCACTTTGACGCGCGCG
This sequence comes from uncultured bacterium, assembly GCA_964445105.1. Taxonomy (GTDB): domain Bacteria; phylum Chlamydiota; class Chlamydiia; order Chlamydiales; family JAJFMA01; genus CAWBNS01. The sequence continues at coordinate 17,591 of CAYUJS010000007.1, forward strand.
GGGCGGATAGTTTTGGAGCCCATTTTATACCCTCTGACGTACTCTTCAATGATCGTACCTGGTGAGTGGGTATCTGACTCAACGGCATCGACTGCTTCGTGTTGGTGAGGGTCGAAAAGTTCGCCTATCGAAACCAAAGGCACAACCCCATTTGTGGTCAGCACCTCTTTGAACTGTGATAGCACCATCTGGAACCCTAGTGCCCAGTTGCGGACTTCGTCCGACATTTGGTGGGCGTAAGTAAGAGCGTTTTCTAGGTTATCCAAAGGTGGCAGGAAATCGCAAACCAGATTAGCTACTGTGTAGTGCGCTTGGTCGCTGCGTTCCTTAACCATGCGTTTGCGCAGGTTCTCCATCTCGGCTAGCAAGCGCAGATACTTATCTTTATAGTCTTTTGCTTCGCTTTGGGCGGTCTCCCATTCGGTCTGCAAAAGCGTCACAGTCGTTTCTGGTGCGCTCTCTTGGGGGGAGATAGTTGTTTCTACTTCATCTGCCATGGGGCTCTCCTAATGTGCGTTGACTTTCCAGCAGCAATTGCTCTTTTTGTGGAAGATAGAGAGCGTGATGCTCTGGCTGCCGGAAGTTAAGTTTAAAGGTATAAACGGTACTGGTGAGCGTTTCGCCAATTTCGGCGGCAAAATGCTGTAAAATACTAAATAAGCGTCGGTAGGGCATGCGCGTGGGCCTCATAAGACCGATTGCTCCTACAGGTTTGTGGGCGATGGAATAGGGAATGGCCAGTACCGAGGCGTTGATGGCGGGCTCTGCTGGGGCCGCCAGCTCTTCTCCAATCCAGCATCTCAGGGCGTTATGTGAACTGCATTCCCTTAGCAGCAGGCGCATACGATAATGGTTTTCGAAGAGCGTTAAACTGGACGCCAGTGAAGCGGCATCCTGGAATTCGGGATAGTGCAAGAGTTGTGAAAAGCCGGTGCGGTAAATGTCTTCTTGTGTGAAATAAGAGTAGTTGACGATGTAGCGCACCATGACTTCGTTGTAAAGGCCCTGGGCTAATCCATCCTCTTCCACCGTTAGTTCAGGTTTTGTAAGCCCTTTGAGGCGCCACTGGAAATAGCCTTCTAGCCGCTTGAAAAAAACTGGGGTGAGCACGTGTTCGCTATGTAGGGTGACTGTTTGAATCACGCCAAAGTCAGTGATGATTACGCAAAGCAGCCGCTGGCTGTCTAAGACCACCAGCTTTATGTCTGCCACGAAATCATGATCGAAGCGCGGAGCAGAAAGGAAAATGGCGGAGTTGGTGGCTCGGCTGAGCCACTCGGCGGCTGTTTGCAGGTACTTAGACACTTCGCGCGTGGGGTCATTAGGAATATCTAGAGGCTCGGTGAGCGGTAGTGGGGCGCCTGCCAGCAGCTCGCCGGCGTAAAACTTATAAGCTTTGTCTGTCGGTACGCGGCCCCCAGAGGTGTGAAGCTGGCGCAGATAGCCCTCTTCCTCTAGCTGCGCGAAGTAGTTGCGGATGGTGGCTGAACTCAGCTCAGGAAACCCAACCTCCTTGAGGGTATTAGATCCAACCGGTTTGGAGGAGTCGATGTAATACTCCACCAGCCCAATTAAAACCTTATGCAGACGCGCATCTTTGGCTGAACGCTTGGGCTTTGTGGTTGCTAAGGGTTTCAAAGTTAGCACTCCTCTGCTTTTACTGACGCCATGTTAGCGCAGAAGAGGTTTTTTGGTCAAACAAATTTAGCGCTCAATCTAACAGGGTGCTAAATTTGAAGATGGACGCTGGCTCGACCAGGAATTCTATAGCGGGCAGGCCGGTTAGGTGTGTCAGGCACTGAAGTAGCCACTGACAGGCCGGAAACTGCCTCCAGATTTCATTAGGTAGCGGCTGGTCTTGTTGCGGGAGAATAAATTTTCTTTGATAAATGACTGGCATGCTCTGCACCGCGATTTGCTGGAGGAAATAAGAGATCTGGCAGATACCGAAGCGCTGATAAGCCTCCTGAAAACGATAGAGGTGCTCGCCCTGGGCTTGCCGGCAAAACTTTAGGTAAGTCGGAACCCTATCTGTGAGCAGAGGGTAAGCGTACCCTTGAGAGGCGATTTCTGCCTTTCAAGGGACCAATAGGGGGAGTTTCATGTCTAGCGAGAGGGAGATAGATGGCGCGGTAGATTGATGATTGAAATCTTTTCCAACCACAGCGAGATAGAAGTCCCGTAACCAAACCGCGCGGGGCTGTCGCGCTTCTATTTGCTCCTGGAAGCGCGCGAAGAGTTCTCCAAAGTCATCAGTCTCTACGCACTGCACGAAGTAGTCTTTTTGAGGAGTATGTTGTAGCCAGGCCTGCCACCCGCCCAGGCCCACGGCCTGTGCCAGATCTCGGTCCCAGAGCGCGTTCGTGCCTGCTTATTTTTGCCTTTGCAAGATCTGCTTCACGAGATCGGACTTTCTGGAAAGGATCGCACTGGTGTAAAGAAATTTTGGGATAAGGCCACTGTTGTTATTTTTATTTAGATCTCGACAAATTTTATAAACGAATTTTTTACTCAAAGCAAGCGGAAAACTACTATTGCATCGCGCTAAAAGAAGAAGTCGGCTCAGTCGGCGACGAATTCGTGGCTGAAGCTACGAATGAGGCTGATGGCCGTCCCGGAACCAGTCGGTTTCCTTTTTTTAGCGGGAACTTCTGCTACTGCTGCGCGGCCCGCAGCAAGCGTTCGCGGACCGTGAGCCAGTGGCCGGCTGGGGGCATCTCAAAATCGACCCAGGCGATGGAAATTTTTTTTTCATCGAGCTGGCGCAAGACGTGGTAGAGGTTTTGTAGTGCGCTAAGGGGAGCCGAGCTGTTTCCCAGTGATAAAACGAGTTTTGCCCTAGGGTAGCAGCGGTCAGCGAACCCGATGACCACCTCCGCTTCCTGCGCATAACCTGTACGGCCTAGAATGAGTTTTGCTCCAGGCGCGTAGTGCTTATAGCGACTGCCCGGGCAGAGTAGCGCATCTGGAGAAAGAGACCGAGGCTGGTAGCCTAGGGTGGTTAGAAATGACTCTGGCGGCAACATTCCCAGGCGGGCTATAAACCATTGATCATCTTTATAGGCCAAAATGGTGGACTCCACCCCTTGGCTACAACACCCGCCATCTACCACAGGGACCTGCTGACCAAAGTCTCGCATTACGTGTTGCGCGCTGGTAGGGGAGGGTTTTCCCGATAGATTGGCAGACGGTGCAACTAAGGCCCCTGCTAGAGAGAGCACCTCGCGAATTTGTGGGTGATCGGGTACGCGGAACGCGCAGGTGGGCTGATTAGCCCGCGCGCTTTCTGGGATTGTCTCCTCGCGGATGGGTAAGACGAGCGTAAGGGGTCCCGGCCAAAAACGTTTGGTCAGCTCTAAGAGAGAAGGTGGTGTACCGCCCGCGAGGTATTTGTCTAGTTCTTTAGCGGAAGAGAGATGAACGATTAACGGGTTGTCTTGCGGGCGCCCTTTGAGGCGAAAAACTTCAGCGATTGCCAGAGGTTTTGTAAGAGACGCAGCTAAGCCGTAGACCGTCTCCGTGGGTAAGGCCACTACTTTGCCCGCTTTTAGTTGTTCCGCAGCTTCTTGTGGGGTGATGAACATGCAGCTAATAATAGGGCCGATTGGATTAAAAAACCATTGGTAGCCTTCGTACGGCGCGATCTAGCCTCCTCGAAGAAGGGTACCTGAAGGCCTCTCGGATATCCGCTTCTGCTGCCTTGTCGTAAATTCTTACATATTTAGTTGATAATTACTAATTTTAGTTTTTTTATATTTAATTTATCACAATTAATTAATCTAAATGATATATTTATTATTATATTGAGTGAAAGGAGAGGTCTATATGGATAAAGTCGGTAGTTCCAGACCAGTAGGCGCCGAATGGCAGAGGCCCTCAGTTGCTCAGCTCATACAAACTCATCAATCAATGATCGGCAGCGCCGGAAAATTCAGGCCTTCTGCCCCTAATAATCCTGCTACGCACAAAACCTGCGATCAAGGCGCGGCAGTGCTGGGCCACCCCAAAGGTGACGCCACCGATGTGCGGCAACCCGAGGCTAAAAAAGCCCTCTTTCAGGTGAAAAGCGCTGATTTAACTAAACCTGAACAGGCAACAGGGCCCAAGCCGAAAGTTGTTGTGCCCAGGCTGGATCTAAGCGCTGTTTTTAAGGAGCAAACGCCTCAGCCCTCATTTCTTAGAGGTACCCTCAAGCAAGCTCCACCAGCAGTGTCTGTCTTCGGCGCTCACCGCCAGCAAAAAAGTGCCGGACCGAGCACTACTGTCGCAGGGCAACAACAGACGCCTTCTGGTTTTCATGACACCACCATCAAAAAAGAGGCCAGCTTCATCAACGTCGCAGGTGAGCTGGTCACCACGGAAAGGAATTTTACAAAAAACTTAGGCCAACTTGAGGCAAGATTGGGCTCTGAAGCCTTCAGCAAGTTTCAAGAGGGCCGATCGCCGCAGGAGCAAAGCGTACTGGGCGCTTTGAAACAGGCGGTTGGCGAGCTAAAGCAAAGCCAGGACCAATTGATGGGTCAGATTCATGCCGGTGTCCCCTTTCAGCAACTGCAAAGATCGGCCCTTACTCCTTCGCACCCCGACTACGCGCCAGACGAGCCCGCTAAAGGCTTGGAAAACAAAGGCAAGGAAAAGGTGGTTTTTGTTGTCGACGACCAAGGCAATCTCGGCGCTCGAGCCACGGCTACTCTCGATGTAGCAGAAAAAATTACTTCTCTGATGCAAAGCAGCCAGATGGAAGAACACTTCGCGCTGCTAGGGAAGGTACAGGTCGCCTACAGTCAACTAGAACAGTTTCCTGGCTTAAGAAGCGCTCTTTCGACGGCCCTAGCGGCAGGAGATTTATCGACGAAACAAAAAATTGAAGGGGAACTGGTTGAGCCTGGCCAGAGGCAGGGCAAATACGAGCTTCTAATGAGAGATCTATCGGACAAGGTTGAAGGCCCAGGAAAAGGGGTGATCGAAGCGGCCATGACCAAAGCGCAGCATCTTGTGCGGCTCAATAACGTCCGGCAAGACTTTGCTGGGCAGGTTGTGGTGCGCAAACTGGGAGCCTCCAACATGGACCTCGCGATCCAAACTGTCAGATTGTTGGACTCTTTTTTAACAATCACCCGCCTGAGTTCAAAATCTAAAGCAGAAGCACAGGCCACCCAAGAGGGCATTGTACAAGACGCTCTTAAGCACATTGAAGCTAGCATCAAAAATGGTGAAGGCACAAATGTAGCTACCTTTGCTCTTCTAAAGCAGATTAAATCCTTTCCCGGCGCTCGCAAACAATCTGAGCAAATTCAGAAATTAGAAGACAGGCTCTGGAATAATACCAAGACCGAGCTCAAGGCAGACCTATCCACCATGCCCGCTGATATTGTCGCTCAAATCGCCCTGGGCAATAAGAACCTCGCCGAAGGGTTAGGCAAAGGGCTAACGGACTTAGCCCCCGCGCTGCATCTTTACATGACTGCTCTTTCGGGACTAAGCAATCCAGAAAGTATTCAAGCGCAAAGTAATATTTTACAGTTTGTTCAGGAGACGCTCACCTCTTCTAGTGCTGATGTGAGCACGCGCGTGGCCGTGGGTATGCTATCAACGGTGCCTGCTTTTGCAAAGGCCATACAAGACTCTGGAGACCAAACGCTCATTGCGATGCTGCAAGATCACTCCAATCCTGCTCCAGCGCACTCAATTCCTGTTGAAAAAGAGATAAAAACCGCCGCATCGACCTTTGCCACCAGGTTATTGGCTCCCAAAGAAGCGAACCTTAGACAAGCTTTCCTTGATAGCGCTGGCTTAGGCACTACCCGCGATATCACCGCAGCTGTGTTTGATCACCTCGCCGATCAATATGCTGATCCTGGTACTTCTATGAAGGAGAGGGCAAATATTGTGAAATTCGCTTCAGATTTTGTGTTTACGAGCACAAGTTTTCCTTCAAAATTGTCCGCTATTCAGCAGGGAGTAGGTAGATTGGCAGCTTCGGTAAAAGCGAGTGGTGACGGTCAGGCCGCGCTACCTCTCGAAGCGTTTGCCCGTCTGCAGTCTTTGCCGGCTAGCTCCTCTCCAGCTTCAGCGCCTGTCGATAAGAGCAGGGAGGAGTTTATCGCCGAAGCAAAACAGCTGGGCCAGCCCTATAAGTTGGCAGAGAAATCTCCTGAGCAGCTCTACCGAGATGTGGCAGCAAGCACAACTAAGGCGCTAGCCCAGGTATCCATAAGTGAGTTCGACGCCTACGTCGCGGGTAGATCAGAAGAGGCACCTTCGGTAAACCGTATAGCAGCCACGTTTAACTCCATCAATGATTTGATCCAAAATGAAATGCTGTTTAAGAAGGGTGGAGAGAAAATCTACAAAAACGTGGCGGATGCGGCCGCTTTAGCTTTGAAAAACGGCCGTTACGACGTTGCGATGAACCTCGGTACGGCCCTAACGGCTGGTCCTACCTCGCGCTTATTTGGAGATAAATTAAATAACAAACAGAAAGCCACTGTCGATTTTATATCAAAAATGATGGATGCCAATTGGGGGTCTTCGCGAGAAGCAGAAAAAAGTGCCGAGGGGGCGGGTAGATCGTTTTTACCTCCTTTTATGCGAGCGGTTCAGCCCGCCGTTATGGCTTTGGAGGGCAACCCTGGGATGAACGAAGGGCAAGTTAACGAGAACGCATTTCTGGTTTCCTCGGGGATTAAACAAAGTTTTGCTAAGACCGTCAATGTAGCAAAGAGCCTTGCTTTGGGAATACAAGAATCACCCGATCTTCTGGCAAGCATTAAGGTGACCGCGGATCAAACCAATTCATGGGGCTCTCAGGCACAAAAAGAGGGAGTGCAGTACGCTCAATCCTACGCTTTGAAAGCCAGGGGCACTAAGTAGCTTCTAACCCCTGCAAAAACTCGGGGTTAAGCGGTTTTAAATCGTCGATCACGAATAGGCCATCTTTGCGGATGAGCACATCGTCGAAGTAAATTTCGCCACCGCCCATTTCGGCTGTTTGGCGCAGCACAAGGTCCCAGTGGATGTTGGATTTATTGCCATTATCACACTCTTGGTAGGCCATGCCTGGAGTAAAATGGAGGGATCCAGCCATCTTCTCGTCGAAGAGAATGTCTTTCATCGGCTTGAGGCAGAAAGGATTGAAGCCGATGGCAAATTCGCCGATGTAGCGCGCGCCTTCGTCGCTATCGAGCACCTGATTGAGCTTATCGGAGTTATTGCTAGTAGCGTTGATGATTTTGCCCTCTTTAAACTCGAAGCGTACATTCAGGTGGGTTTCGCCGCGGTAGATGGTGGGCGTGTTGTAGTGGATAACGCCATTGACGGAGGTCTTGACGGGTGCGCTGAAGACCTCGCCGTCGGGGATGTTGCGTTTACCCGAGCAGCCTCGCGCTCCGATATCTTTGATGGAAAAGGTGAGATCTGTGTCTTTGGGACCGCGTATGTGGACCTTGTCGGCAGTCTGCATGCGTTTGACCAGCGGCTGCATGGCGCGTTCCATGCGCGCATAGTCCAGCGTGCAAACATTGAAGAAAAAGTCCTCGAAAGCCTCCGTCGACATTTCAGCCAGCTGAGCCATGGCGCTAGTTGGCCAGCGTAGTACCACCCACCGGGTCTTTTTCACTCTCGTTTCAAAATGCACGGGTTGATAAAAGGTCTTTTCGTACAGTTCCTGCTTTGCCGGGGAGATGTCGGAGAGGTCGCTGACGTTGTGATTGCCTCTGACGGCGATGTAGCACTGCACCTGTTTCATGAGCGAGCCTTCTACTTCGGCTTGAAAAGCCCAGCTCTCTTGCGAGCCTTCCTTTAGTAAGGTGCGTCTGATTGCATTGGAGTCGAGCTTAATAAAGGGGATCGCTCCAGCTTCGTGGGTAGCGCGGATCAATTCGCCGGTAAACTCCTGGGGGACGTCAATGGCTTCAATCAATACTTTATCGCCCGCTTTGGCCTCGCAGGAGTAGTTTACCAGTAGGTGGGCCAATTTTCGAAATCTAGAATCGCGCATTTTCTCTCCTGATGGACGTGTAGTGAATCGCTTTGCCTTCTGTGCCGGTGCCCGCAAAAGCGACAAACCAAGCGATCACGCACAGTATGGGGTTGGTGTCCCAGTAGTATTGGGTAGCCAGAATGGCTACAGTCAGGTGGGGCACGAATAGCCATCCTAGCCACGAAAGTGGCCCAAAGGGCGTCCAGACAGCCAGCAGCATGGTCAAGCGCGGGAAAAGGGTGATAAAAAGGAGAAAGAAAATCCCATGTACTTGCCAAAAATCCGTCATGCAACACCTCCTTAGTTTTATAAGGAAACTCTAACAGCGGTTAGTTTATTTGACTAAGCATAAAAAAATATTGACAGGGAGCGGGGGAGGTGAGCTAAGGTCCGATTTAATCTAGGTTTAAAGGAACTGCTACAGTTTGGGGGTGATCATGTTAGCAAGAGGATCTTGGGTAGCCGTTAGTGTCTGTTTACTTGTGGCAGGTATTGGTAATGAAGTAAGAGCTACTTCAGCGGCGTCGCTTAAATCGTGCAGTCGCTGCCGTCTGTTAAGCGGCTGGGGGATGGGTGTCGTGCCTGAAAGCTCATTTGATGCAGACACCATCAAGACAATTGAGGGGGAAGTGGTCTCTGTGCAGGATCTTCCCAAGGGGACGGAGGTCGTTGATGGGGTTTACGTACTTCTCAAAACTGAGGCAGGCAATGTGGCTGTTAGGCTAGGGCCCGCTTCTGCTATAACCGGCGCAGGCGTTTCCATAGAGCCTTACGATACACTGACGATCACTGGGTCTGAGGTGAAGATGGATGATCATCAGGGCTTCATTGCTACAGAAGTTTGTAAAGGCTCAGACTCCATACAATTGCGCAGTAAAAGCGGTGTAGTAGCCTGGAGATAGCGCTGGGGCGCAAAGCCTAGCAGTATTTGCCAGATGTCTAATCCTTCTACCGCTTTCGCTTGCTCGGCTGCTGTTAAAGAGAGCGGTAGTGAATTCGCGCGTGTTTTATCGATGGCTTTGTGCGGTCGGCTGATAGTTGTATCCCGTTAGCTTAGAATTTTTGTAGCAGTACTGGCAGGATGTCTAGTACCGAGGGCACCCAGTTAATCCCCCTTTCATAAACTAGTGTGGCGGCCAAGTGACAGGAGATAATCGCTTTTTTGTGATGTTCCGGTACCTCTGACATCAGCTTTTCGACAAATTTTTCGCGCAGTATCGGAAGGCAGTAGCTTAGAAAACAACGTATTAGGGGATCTTGAATATTCTTTGAAAGGGGCTGCGCGTCCAGGTAGTCTAAAAGTTGGTAGGTATATCGATTGATTTTTTCAGAGAGTAGATCTGAGCTTTCAGTTAGATGCATCCCCGTTTCGCGATGATTTTTAAGTAAGGCGCGCGCCTCTTTGAGGGCGCATTGCTGCAGGTGTGCTAATACCTCAGAGACAAGCTGAAGCTTAAGCTTGGTGAACTCTGCATCGGTTAAGACGAGCCCACAAAGTACTTCGAAAGAGGAGGTGATGACACCGCCCTTGTTAGCTGAACTGTCTTTGATGATCAGCACGCCGGCTTCTTCAAGTTTACGGCGTGCAGTTTCGGTAAGATACAAGTTTGCCCCTTCTACGATTGCACGCGAGGTGGGTTTTCCTTTTTCGTCGAAAAAATCTTTGTAGTTTGCTTCGTTGAGTGTGCGTGGGCGCCCTCCGGCGGGTATAAATAGGTCGGTGGGCGTTTGATGGACATTGTGGCGAAACAAGTGGTTCATATCGTTACCAGAGAGCCACTCTTCTTCCACCTGCCCGCCACGTTTGTGCCAGCAGAGCGTCTGTTGGACAAGAGTGTTTTGCCTGTCTAACAAATAGCCGCCCTCATGCAGAGCTACCGGAGGGTAGAATTTGATGGGTAAGTTCTGTTGAAAAAGCCCTGCGAGAATAGCTAAATCTAGCCCTACAGGATCGTAAATTGTACCTGAGATATCAGTCAAAGCAAGTAACTTGGCTGTATTTGGGTAGTAGCGGTGGAGGTTGAGGATTTGGTTGCCGGCCACATCGCCATCTGGACCACCGCACATTTTAACGGTGAAGGTTTCTTGCTGTGGATCAATTCCTAGGTACTTGAGAAGTTCATCGACGTAGACATTCAACCCCAGTGAGGTGACGCCGTACTCTTTGTGGTTGAAGCCTGCGAGTGGTTTGCTACTGATGAAGGCTGCGCCAGGCTTGTACTGATAGTTGCGCGCGAAATCGGCAATCCAGGCAATCATGGAATTGTCCATGCGTTCGTCGGGACCGAGGTAGATATATTCTGGTTGTTTCCAATAGTCGACTATATATTTGGCTTTGACATGGCCTTCATCATCGCCTTTGATGAGTGTCAATAGGCTCTCGATAAAAGAGCGCTGTGCGTGGTGGAGATACTCCTCTTCTTGCTCTCGACGAAAGTAGGCAAGTTTTTGCTTGATCTGCTGCTCCGAGATCGCAGAACTGCTGAGCTCAATGCGCAGGATCTTTGTCTCTGCCTCTAATTGTACAAACGGTTTTAGAAAAACGACAGCTTTGGAGCCACCCTCCGGAATGTCTTTGTTCTTTTTCTGTTGTGTATAAGCGAGGTTGTAGCATTCAGCGAAGACATTATTACGCTCCAGCACCATATGCTCTTCTTGTTCGGGATAAACCGTGCGTAGGCCACCTCTAGACAGTTCTTTAAACCGGATATGGAAGGCGAAAAAATGCATGCCGCGTATATAAAAAATTCCGTAAGGGAGCTCGGGAAACTTGCTTTTACGATCAAAAGGGATCTGGTCGAGGTAGGCGGGATCGAGCCGGAAGCTATGGGCGGTGTAGTTGCGCCGGTAATAGTTTGTTTTGAGGGTGAAATGGATGAAGTGGATCGCTTGCATCAGCACGTTTTTGCGGCGCAGGTCATTTTCTTCCTGGCCGGTATCTAGGCGATCAACCATCTCTAAAAGCGAGGCATGCTCAGCTCGATATTTAGCGAGGTCGTTTTGGTCGGGATCAAATTTGAGGGCGAATAGCCGGCAGATGCTGGCGATCAGTTCAGGATGACGACAGAGGGCCTCCTCAATATTTTCGATGCGATAGAGCTGAGTGTCGAGGTTGACCAGGGCTTGATGGATAAAATGTGCCATAGAGCGGATGAGGTTGCCCTGATTGCCGTTGATAACCCCTTTAATCACTAGCGCACGGTCGATTAGATCGAAGTCATCAAAGTATTTGATGGTGACGAGCTCGCTTAGGAAATCTCTCATGTCGGCTTTGTCCCAGGCGGCCTGTGCGCTGTTATGGTGGACGGACAGCGTCATCATCAGGATGCTTTGTTTGGTGTGGGGATCGATGTAAGAGGCATTGACGCGTTGTATGGTAAGGCGATGGCGATGCACCAAGCGCGCCAAGCGGTAGACAAAGTTTTGCTTAGGCGTGTTTCTCCATGCAAGTATGATCTGTACAGCGGGCTCGTTTTTTTGAGGCCAGCCCTCGTTAAAGCACACCTCGTATTGGCAGTTATCATGCGTCTTTGCGCGAAAAAATAGATCGAACGCTAAAACTAGGCGGCTCATGGGTAAGGCGCGCAAAAAGCCTGCATCTATAGAGGCGATCAGCTCGGCGCAATCAGCGTCGGTGACGCTTGGATTGCGCTCCTTGACTAGGGCGCGTAGCTCTTCAGTCGACGCTTGAGAAAGTGCCGGTGTGGTGGCTTGCTCTGCTTGTGTAAAAAGAATAATTCCTATGCGTAATTTAGCGGTGGTTTGTGGAACCGGTGGCGGTTTAGAAGAGAGAAACGAACGGTAGGTTTTGATGCCGTAGTTTGTGTAACCCGCTAGAATTCTTAAGTCGGCGTCTGCGCTATCTAGGCAGAGGACAATGGCTCCTCGATCAATGGAGATGGCGGTAAAATAATCCTGCAGGTGAAAGTCGATCAAATGATGAGCGATCAACAGTAAATAATCCTGCCCGATCTCCTGAAAAAAGTCGGCCGGCATTGATTCTTCGAGCCAAAGATAGTTCTTTTGGAACTTATGGCCCTCCTCCTGGATGGCCAGGGCTAGTCGTGCGTCGGGCTCGCGCGTCGGGTTTTGCTCAGCCATACAAGCCTCCTAAAGGAGAAACTACCTTCGTCTTCTATTAATTAAAATGATTTTTTGATAAAATAGTGTCAGCAGGGAGCTCAAATGGAGGGAATTTGCTTATGGAGGGCGGCGGTGTTTCAGGACAGAGCGATCCAGATGTTTTACTGAGTAAGTTGGGGGCGGATCTTAGCACCCAATGGGCACAAGCGGTGGCCGACGAAGCCGAGCGCACACGCGAGCGGATGAAAAAGGACTCAATCAACAAAGCGGAAGCTGACCCCAGCGCTATGGCGATGATTCCGGCAGGCTTGGTGATCGTGGAGCTACAAGCTCCTAGCTCAAGCGGGGATGGCGCAAAGGAGGTGGGGGCTGTGCTGAGCGCGCACCAGCCTGTGGGCAGACAAAGCGTGGGGCCCAAAGGCAAACTAGATGTATCTCAAAACGAGGATGTGTTTCATCGGGTGGGCGAAGGCCAGCTTATGTCTTTGATTACCTCCGTCCTCACGCAGTGGGGAGAGAGTGTAAAACAGACTGGCGCAGCACAGGACAGAGTCGATAAAGAGCGCGCACAAGTTGCATTTAACCAGTTTGTAGATGAGGTGAGACAGCAAGGTTCTGCGTATCCGCACTATTTTGACAGCCACGTGATCATCTCGACGATGATCATGGCCACGGGTTTACTGGGCGTTGTCGAAGGCTCGAGTAAGGTCACCGATGACTTTAAAGGCAGTTTCAAGGCACTGGAGCAAGGGGCCAATGTCACAGCTAAGCTTGTTCCCGACGATATGCGTGCGGAATTGGGCCTGCTGGGAGCCATGATGCTGGCTAGCGCTGTGCCCTATTCGGCCGCCTGGCTTACCGTTTCCAAGCCAGAAAAATCCGAGCCCGGCGAAGAAAACATCAATAAGGCGTTTGTTAAAAATTATGCGGACCGAATGATTAAGCTTACCTCCGACGAAAATTATACCAACTACCTTAAAGCAATCGTCACCCTACACATCGAGGGGACGCCAACGAGTGAGACACAGATAGCCCAGTATGTGAATATGCTGAAGGTAGGGCTTTTGATGACCTCCTTGGCGCTGTTCTGCCAGCTGGAGACAGGGGATCGCCCTGGCGAACGGGTGGCCAGTATGCTGGGGGGTTCTAAACCGATCCCAGAAAACGATCCTAAGGCATCTTTATTGAAGACGATTAAGCTCTATCTGGATTCGCTTACGCTGGCGCAGCGCGTGGATGTGCTCTCAGCCGTGATGGAGTATTTGGACAGCAAACCCAACGTGAAAACCTTGATGAATCCCTTGGCTACTTTTACAGGGTTGCGTGACGCAGGCGCTTTTGCCGAAAGTCAGCGCCCGACGCCAGCGTAAAGTTAGGGAAGAATTTTTTCTAATCCACCTAGATAGGGCCTGAGGGCTTTTGGCACCACTACCGAGCCATCGGCTTGCTGGTTGTTCTCTAACAGAGACACCATTAATCGCGAGGTGGCCAGCCCAGAGCCATTCAAGGTGTGCACGAGCTCGGGCTTTTCGCCTTTGCGCCGGAAGCGGGTGCGTGAGCGCCGCGCTTGGTAGTCTGTGCAATTGGAAATAGAGGATACCTCGTAGTAGCGATTCTGTCCGGGTAGCCAGCACTCTACATCGAGAGTGCGCGCGGCCCCAAAGGACATGTCGCCCGTCACCAACAGCATGTTGCGGTAGTGCAGCTCCAGACCTTGCAAGATCTGCTCTGCGCTGTGTACCATGAGCTGAAACATCTCCATGCTATCTTCTGGGCGGCAGAAGATGAACATTTCAACCTTATTGAACTGGTGCACGCGGATTAGCCCGCGCTCCCGCTCGCCGGCTGCGCCTGCTTCACGGCGGAAGCAGGGGGTATACGCTGTGTATTTAAGAGGTAGCTTTTCTTCGTCCAAAATTTCATCGATGTGCAGGCCGTTGAGAGGTACTTCCGCTGTAGGAATCATGTAAAAGGGGTAGTCGGCGTCATCGAGCTTGTATTGCTGGTTTTCAAACTTCGGCAGTTGTCCGGACGCAAAAAGAACATCTGGCTTCACAACCAAAGGCAGCATCCATTGGGTGAAGCCATTTTTGATGTGCGTGTCAAGCATGTAGTTAATAAGCGCCCACTCTAGACGCGCGCCCAGACCGCGGTAAATCGGCCAGCCAGAGCCCGTGAGTTTTGTTCCTCGCTCGAAATCAAAAAGCTTAAGGGCTTCCCCCAGTTCCATGTGGTTTTTAGGTACAAAATCAAACTTGCGTTGTTGGCCGAAGCTGCTGATTTCCTGATTATCATTCTTGTCGGGCGATACCTTGACATCTTCCATGGGCAGGTTAGGAAGTTTTGCCAGCTCGTGCGTGAATTGCTCTTCCCAGGTGCGCAGGCTATGGTCGAGTTGAGAGATCTCTTCGCCGGCAGCGTGCGCTTCATTCATTAGCGCGGTAGCGTCTCCTTGTTGGCGTTTGATGTCGCCGACGCGTTTCGAAATTTCATTGCGGGCTGCCTTTAAAGCCTCTGCGCGCGTCTTTGCCTCGCGGATCTTTTCATCTAGTTCGCAAACGAGCGCAAGGGAGATGTCCGCCTCTTTGGTGCGCAACTTGCGTTCGATGAGGTCGCGATTTTGTCGAATGAGCTTGATGTCCAACATGCCTACTTCTCCTAATAAGAGATCAAAAACTAGTATGCCCAATAGCATAAGAAAAGTCGAGACGGATATGTGAGCGAGCCTTCCTAAAAATAAGGAGCGACCCGACGTTGAGATCTGCCTGTATCTATGCTATACTGCCCGAATATGCATAGATTTCCTGAGCCATTAGTACCGTATTATTCTCAAGCACAAGAACTTGTGAAATCTTTCGCTGTGCGCGATATCGATTTTTCGGGCTCCACTTACCAGATATTGGTCGATGGCGGCGACGCAGGCGAGGTCTGGGCCTTCCTTCAGCTCGACGATCGAGGCGTGGCTAAGGATTTCTTTTGTGAGTGCGACCAGTTCGACCAGCAAGGGGGCTGCCTTCATGTAGCGACGGGCTATCTTCGCGTGACGCAGCCCGAACCGTTGCATCGCCGATTTGAAAAGTCTCTTTGGACGCATCTTTGCAAGCTTTACGCCGAAGAGTCGGAATATTACCCGCGCGCACTCGCATGGGTATCTAAAACTACGTGTGAATACGTATCTTCTTCAGACGAGCTTCTGGTGAAGATGCACACCACCACGGAAGAGGCTACCGATAAGCTACAGGAGATGACTGAAGAGCGCCGTAAAGAGACAGAAGAGACTTCGCTGAAGTTCTCAAACCTTTCCCAAGAGGAGTTGGCGGAGTATGAGTCAGGTAAACTCAGCCCACAGCTTTCCTTTCATCTTTCCGCCTGGTATGACATTGCTAAATGGTTATTTCTAAAGCAGGACACCGGAGTTCCCTACTCCATCAGCTTTGATAGTTCGCCTAAAGGCATCCCCTGTGCAATCCACGCTATTTTTGCAGACGTGGAGCTTTTTTTCTCTCTTAGCGAAGAAATGCTAGTCAGCGTCATTCCTGCGCTAGCCACGGTGGACTCTTCACTGGCTGTCCAGGATGCGGGCGATGAGATTATCCGCACTTTGTTCTATGATAAAAAAACGGGCGTGATCGAGCTACAGGTGGATGACACCATGCTGGCTTCCAATGAGCGCCAGCTGGCACAGCGCGTTAATAAACAGAGCGCACAGTTGGTTGGTGCATGGACCTATTTACCGGGCGATGGATTTTATCGACAGAGCAAAGGGTCGCTCCTATCGCAGCCTCGGTTGGAAGGTAACCAGCTTAGTGAACTGTTCCGCGACCACTTCCAGATGGTATCCAATTGTTTGCAAGGAGCCATGCTTCACGCGGAACCCATCGAGCTTTCCTATGACCTATCCTTTGATGTTCAATGGTGCTTGCGCGTGGCGGCGTATGCCTTTCAGCCAGGTGACCTGCAGAGTGACTTTGCACGCGATTTTGGAGACTGGGTTTATCTTGACGGCGACGGCTTCTATCGCACGCTAAGCCGGCGGTTTCCGCAACTTCTCACAGTTGTTCCTCTGTTAGAGGTGGCTGATTTTGTGACACAGCACCAGTTATGGCTGGGAACGATCGAAGGCTTTTCGACCCATCTGATCGCGCTCGAAGCACAGCTCACTTATCATCTCGATCAGCAGCAGCGACTTGTCTTCTCCAATAAAAATCTGCCCGACAGCGCAGCAATCCTGCAAAAAGACTTTGGGCGTTGGGTGTATGTCTCTGGACAGGGCTTTTACCCCAAGGCGGGTGGGACAATCTTTAAGTCGGCGGTACACGCTGGTGTGGTTATTCCCCCTCCGGAAATCTCTAGCTTCATCCGTAAATATCAGGAGGAGTTAGCGCTGATCCCAGGATTCTACTGCGAGAGCTGTCCTGTGGCGCGCACCTATCTAAGCGTTGAGCTAGATAGTAGAGAACGCATTCAGGTAAATCCTATCTATGAGGCAACACTGCCCTATGTAGACAGGGAGATCCTATTCTTTGACGATGTGGCCTACGTGGAAAAAGCGGGTTTTTATCGCTTGCCAGCCGACAAACAGTTGCCAGAAGCCTATCATTTTCCTGTAACGGTTAAGAAGGATAAATTAGTAGATTTCTTGACCGTAGATATCGAAATGTTAAAAAAATATTCACATGAAATCGATCCCCGGCTGCAGCGCCCGCATACGATTCGCCTTGTGATGGACGAAGTCGAGCGGCGCGAAGATCTTGGACGCGGCTGGTACTGTACCACGATGTATTGTCACACTGAGCGCGGCAATATGCCTTTGGCGGATGTGTGGGCTCATATCGATAAAAAGAAAAGGTTTTTGTTTTCCGCCATTGGTCTTTTAGACCTATCTGAAGAAAAGTTTCAGTGGCTGAGCTCTCTCTCAGACAAAGCTGTCGATGTTAAAAATAACCGATTTCTCGTCACCTTACTCGACGTGGCGCGTCTTCAGGCAATGGGACAGGTGGAGGCTCAAAAAAGCGATCAGCAGGGATCTGAAATACACCACAGGTTACATAGCCTCTTAGATTTTAAAGAAGAGATTCCGCCAGATATTTCTGGTTTAACGAGTACGCTGCGCCCGTATCAGATAGCTGGCGTGAGTTGGCTATGGCACCTCTATGAAAATGGCCTTTCCGGCATGCTCTGCGATGATATGGGTCTGGGCAAAACGCACCAGGCCATGGCCTTAATGGCAGCGCTTGCTAACCGCGGCGTACTTTCTAAAGTGGTTGTGATTTGTCCCACCTCTGTTCTTTACCATTGGGAAGAAAAAATTCACGCCTACCTACAAGGCTGGAAGGTGTTCACCTACCATGGGGTAGAGCGTCAGTTAGAGGATTATGAAGACTCCACAGATGTTTTTTTGACCTCTTATGGAATTTGGCGCAGAGATGCCGAGAAACTGAAAAAGCTGTCGTTCGATCTGGTTGTGTTCGACGAAATTCAGGTGGCTAAAAACCATTCTAGTCGTCTACACCACTCTCTCAGAGAGGTGAAAGCAACCATGCGTATTGGCCTCACGGGGACGCCGATCGAAAATCACCTTCTGGAACTAAAATCGCTTTTCGATCTAGTTTTGCCTGGCTATATGCCCCCAGAAAAGCGCTACCGCGAATTTTTCCTCAGACCTATCGAAAAAGAACAAGATCCTACTAAGCGCGAGATGCTGACGCGCCTCATCAAACCCTTTGTGCTTAGACGCAAGAAGGGCGAGGTGCTGCGAGATCTGCCGGAAAAAACGGAAGAAGTTTTTCATTGCGGTATGAGCCCTGAACAGCAAACGCTCTATAACGAAGTATTGCAGCGCTCCCGCCAGCGCCTTTTAGACGACCTGGCAGACTCTAACAAAGCCGTCCCTTACGTGCATATCTTTGCCGTCTTGTCGCAGCTCAAACAGATTTGCAACCATCCCGCTGCTTTCCTCAAGGATGTGCAAAACTATCAGAAACACCAATCAGGTAAGTGGAATCTGTTCATCGAACTACTGAACGAAGCGCGCGCCAGCGGACAGAAAGTGGTTATCTTTAGCCAGTATTTGGCTATGTTGGATCTATTCGAAGTCTATTTCAAAGGGCAGCAGGTGGGTTTTGCATCGGTGCGCGGCGCTACAGTAGATCGCGCCTCTGAAATCCGTCGCTTCAACAATGAGCCGCACTGCGAAGTGTTCCTAGGCTCGCTGCAGGCCGTTGGCCTCGGCGTCGATTTAACCGCCGGTAGTGTGGTGATTCACTATGACCGCTGGTGGAACGCCGCGCGCGAAAATCAGGCCACTGATCGTGTCCACCGCATCGGCCAAACGCGCGGCGTACAGGTGTTTAAACTGGTTACCAAAAATACCTTTGAAGAACGCATTGACGAGCTTATTACGAAAAAAGGCCGTCTCATGGAAGAAGTGGTCTCTGCCGATCCGGAAGATGTGGTGAAGCGTCTGGATCGCCACGAGCTGATGGAACTTCTACAGGAAATCCAAGAAACCCATGACGCCAGTTCCGATGCCGGCCAAGAGAGCAGTGAAGATTAGCCTGCAGGATTGTCGGTAAATTCGCTGAAGCTGCCCCCAAGCCAGCAGTTCTCGCTAAAAAAAGGGAACCGACGGGCTCCGGGGCAGCCATCAGCCTCATTTTGCTCCTCACCTGTAACTTCGGCTACGAATTCGTCGCAAACTGAGCCTACTGTCAGCCCTCGCTGAGCTGGTTTCTTCTTTTAGCGGGAGCCGCTGTCCCCAGGCTCTCCTTGAACCTGAGCTTATGCGAAAAAATCAGCGACAATCCTAGGCCCTGCAAATAACGATCGCGACTTAGGGTTTGCCTATATCGACCTGAACTCTATCGAGCAGTCAGAACCCAGATCCGTGGGTGCAGAGCACCGCATGCTACAAATGGCCCGGCGGAATTTCAGGAGCTAGGGCTGTTAAAAACAGACGCTGCTGTAGCCCTGGGTATAGTCCGCTAGAATTAGTCCAAACACCAGAAAGTCAGGAGTTTTGATGCCGGTCAATATAAAGGCGAGGGTTAGCTTACAGGAGTGTCGGTAAATTCGCTGAAGCTGTCTCCCTCAAAGTCATCCTGTACTTCCACCTCTCTTCTCCAGGCCTCTTGCTGCTTAGGCGTGGGTACGCCGGTATGCTCGCGCAGTTTTTTGCCTTTGAGGTGAAAGAAGATAGGCGCTCCAATCAGACCGAATTTATCCCTAAACTGATTCATGAGATAACGTAGGTAGGAGGGGTTCATCAGATCGAGTTTGTTGATGAAGAGCACAAATTGAGGGGGCTCTGTAGCAACCTGCGTCATATAGTAGATGCGTAGCCGTTTACCTCTGATCATCGGCGGATGGTTGCGCATGATGGCCGCTTCGATAAACTTATTGAGAGTGTGCGTGGTGATGCGCGTACGCGCATTTTTGTACACCTCTTGGATCGAGGGGAAAATCTTATCGACATTGCGCCCTGAGGAGGCAGACATGACGAAAATCGGACAGTGGGCGAGGAAGGGCATCTCTTCGCGAATGCCTCTCAGGCAGTGCTCCATCAGGATGCCTTTCACCAGATCCCACTTATTCACGAGAATGATGCAGCCCTTCTTCAATTCATGAACGAGATTGGCGATTTTTTTGTCTTGGCTGGTAACCCCTTCTGTTGCATCGAGGAGCATTAGGCAAACGTCCGAGCGAGAGATGGCTCGCTCTGTGCGAATGGCGGCAAATTTGTCGACGACCTCATGCTCGGCGCGCTTGCGGCGGATACCGGCGGTATCGATGAAGGTGAATAGCTGTCCCTCTTGCTCTACAACGGCATCGATGCTGTCGCGTGTGGTGCCCGGGACCGGGCTTACGATGGCGCGTTCCTCGCCGAGCAGGTAGTTTAGCAGCGAGGATTTACCTACGTTGGGTTTGCCCACGATGGCCACCCGGACAGAATCTATTTCAGGCTCTTCTTGTCGCTCAGGTACATCTGTAAGAGCCATTTCAAGCAATTCAGCAATATGCCAGCCCTGAGCGGCTGAGACGGAGATCATCCGTGCGATGCCAAGGCCCATGAACTCATACTTCAGCGATTCATTGGTCTGAGAGTCGACTTTGTTCACGGCGAGACATAGAGGTTTCTGTATTTTATGCAGGTGCCGCGAAAGCTCTAGATCCAGAGGGGTGATGCCAATTGTCGCGTCGACCACCATGATGATAGAGTCGGCCTCTTGGATAGCAATTGCCGCTTGATTGCGGATGGCCTCTTGGTACGTCTCGGTTGAGTGATGGTCGATTCCGCCGGTGTCAATCACTTGAAACGGCTTCCCGAAAAAGTCCGCTTCGGCGTACAAGCGGTCTCGCGTGATGCCTTCCGCTTCGTCAACGATAGCGATCCGCTTTTTGCAGATCCGGTTAAATAGGGCCGATTTTCCCACGTTGGGGCGCCCGACGATGGCTATTCGGGGCAAGGAGGTTTTTTGTGGTTTCATGGAAGATAGCATAACAGAAGAGGTGATTTAACTTGAAGAAAATCCCGCAACGAAGGATGCTAAGGTTCTGATATCCAAAACAATGTGATCATTGATGCAGTCGGTTTCGCCCAGCGAACACATCTCTCTATCTCCATTGAAGGAAGATCTTAAGAGTTATTCTTTTAGAAAGCTCCATCTGGATGTGGTTGCAGGTCTTACAGTGGCCCTGATGACTATTCCGCAGGCGATGGCCTATGCGGTACTGGCTGGGCTACCCTTAAGCTGTGGGTTATTTTCAGCCGTTTTTGGAGGTTTTTTCGCGGCTTTGTTGGGTTCTTCGCGCCACCTCGTGGTGGGGCCTACCAACGCGATTGCCATTCTTGTGCAAGCAGGTACGGCCGAGATTTTGTACACCTTCTATCGCGATGTCACCGGGCCTGCGCGTGAGCTATTGGCAGTCCAGGTTTTGGCGCAATTGACCTTGCTGGTCGGCATTTTTCAAGTGCTAGCTGCCGTCTTTAAGTTAGGCCGGCTGACGCAGTTTGTCAGCCAGGCGGTCGTGGTGGGCTATATGACGGGGACTGCGGTGGCGCTAGTGGTCAGTCAGATGTTTGTCTTTTTGGGGATGGAGGCGCCCCCGGGCGTGCTGTCGCTTTACCACAAAGTCCTGTATATCATTCAGCATCCCCAAGATTACCATTGGCCGACTATTTGGATCGGTTTGGCCAGTTTGATCTTTTTAATTGGCATGAAGCGTGTGCGGTGGCCCAACGCTGCAGCCGCCTTGATGCTGGTCATCGCAGGGGCGACCATCTACTTTTTGGCGCTTTCCGCCTATCCCTGGCCTGATATGCTGGACCCGTATGCCGAAGAGTATGTGACGAAGATCCGTTTGGTGGGTATGGAGGGCAAAATCTTTGGCCTGCTGCCAGCGATGGCTTGGCCCGGCCTTGAGCCGATGATTTTGAGCAAATTGATCACGATAGCGTTTGCAATTGCTCTTTTGGGAATGTTGGAAAGCAGCGCGGTGAGTAAGTCGATTGCCGCAGAATCCGGACAGACCTTGGCGATCAACCAGGAAATTTTTGGTCTGGGGGTGGGCAATACGCTGGCCGCTTTTTTCGGAGGGATGCCGGCAGCGGGGAGCCCCTCGCGCAGCTTGCTCAACTACCGATCCGGTGGCGTTACCCGCTTTGCTGCAATATTCAGTGCAGCAGTAGTGTTTCTTATTGCCTTTACCTTGGGTTATTTTATTAGCTTTATCCCTCTTGCGGTCTTGGCGGCGCTTTCTTTTGTGACGGCGGCAGGCTTGGTCAACGTCCGGTGCGTAATGATGTGTCTGAAGGCAACCCGCTCCGATGCGTTTGTGCTTATAATGACTGTTGCTTCTTGCTTCTTTTTTAGCGTCGACATTGCCTTCTACATAGGGATTGTCCTTTCTGTCATTTTTTATCTCAACAAAGCGTCTCACCCGCAGCTCTTTGAGTATGCTTCTCGCGATGTTGCTATTGAGCCCTTGCGCGATACCGGGATTCTTGTCATCAACGTGCATGGTGAACTGTTTTTTGGTGCGGCTGACCTGTTCCAGAGCGCTCTTAAAGCGCTAGCCGATCGCGATGATCAGCTGCGCGTGATTATTTTGCGCCTCAAACACGCGCGCGATATCGATGCAACCACCTGTATAGCTCTATTACATCTTTACAGGTACCTCAGGGGCCAGAAGATGCATCTGCTTGTCTGTAGTATCCCCGAAGGTCCGTGGCATGTCATGCTCAACTCTGGCGTGATTGACGAGGTCGGCTCGGAAAATTTTTTCATTCACGATTGGAAAGCTCCCAGCGCCAGCATGGACCAAGCATTGGTGCGGGCGCGGGCAGTTTTGCGCCAAGATGAATCTGCAGGGCACTCTGCGTGCCCGAGTGCGCAGCCTGTTTGCAGAGATTCGCTGACTGTCGTGCACGTCACGGCCGCTTTGGATTGATGTTAAATCTACGATAGCGGGCCGTAGATGACAGTCAGCAGTTCCAAAAAAAGCTCACAGCATGCTTAGTTTGTGACGAATCCGTAACCTTGGCTACGGATGAGGAAAGATGAGGTCGGCTGTCCTGGTGCTAGTCGGCTTCTTTTTTGGCGGGAGCTGCTGAATGGAAGCCAAATAGCTGTAAAAAAACGGGTCATCTTTTTGGCGATCACCTCCTATGAGGTATTCCCCGATAAGAAAGAGTGCAAGTCGGACCGCGTCGTTTTAGACGACGAACCGCGAGAACCTGAGCTCAAAGATTTTTACTTTACCTTTGTAGAGCTGCCTAAATTCACCAAAAAGCCCGATGAGTTAGAGATCGCAGAGGATAAGTGGTACTATTTTTTGAAGCACGCCCAGCAACACAGAGAGGTGGAGCCGCTGCTGGCAGACAACCCCGAAATCAAGGAAGCGTACCATGTGTTGGAGCAGGTGTTTTGGACAGAGGCTGAGCGACAAGATAGCCATGGCTATAGTTGACGCTAATAACGCTCTTAAAGGCGCTTGGCAAGAGGGACCAGGAACGAGGGGAAAGGTGCGGGGTGAAAATAGGAGAGAAACGAGCTAAACTTGCGTTTGCTACCGGCTTACTGGAAGAACAATTCCCCGTCGAGCGGGCGGCCAAGCTTGCGGGTTTAACCATCGATGAAGTGCGCAAGCTACAAAAACAAACGTAAGCCCATGACGTGAACCATTATCTGGCCGCTTCAGATTGGTTAGGGTACAGGATCGTATTTGGTCGTGCAATTGTAGCGGCCGGGGGTTGTGCGGTAGATCCAGCGATCATTGTTTTCGCGCATCAGGCGATCGCACCCCATGCCCCATCCGCGAAAGAACCCGTATTTATGAATCGCCTCCATCGCGTAGTGCGAGCTCGTCGGATAGAAGTGGCTACGCGGGCCATCAGCTTTAGAGATCACCTCTTGGTGAAAGACAATCAAGTACTCTGCAGCGCGTTCTAGCGGCCCCTGGGGGGCAGCTTCACAACAACTGTCCACTTGATAGCAAAGATCTGCGTCCTTACCCCAAGGGCCGCTCTCGATTGCGCCCAGAGCTAGAGGAGCGCTCAACGCAAAAGTTATGTAGAGATAACGGAAAAAATCAGCCATTTATGGTAGCCTCGTCGATATTTTAGAAACCAAACTGGATCATGAGAACGGGGAAGAGGCTGCATTGCAGGAGCGTCTCTTTGCCCAAGAAGTTGTAAGTGTGTTCATTGTACTCTTTGGCGGCGAGGCCAGCGCCGTTGATTCCTCCAAAATACCATCCCATCTCTAGGCTGGTGGTGATGGCGCCGGCGGCGTAATAGCCTCGGTGGTAGAATTCGTAGGCGGCCCAGGTAAAAAGAGCATTAATTGCAAAAGAGGTGAGGGCAGATTTTTTTTGCCCGACGTAATAGTAACCTGCCCCCGGCAAAAGGGCGTTCAGCCATTGAGCCTGGCGTGACGATTTGGCGCAGTGACTGTATTGGCTGACCAGTGACGTTACGCTCTCTTCTCTGGGCGTGCCAAGGGCCAGCATTTGCGCAGTGTAAAGGTCACCGCGCTGGATGGCCTGACTGACGCTTTGGCCGTTAGCTTGGTCTGGATAATGAATCTTCAGGTGCTCCATCAGTACCTCTGCGCGCTCGGGGCGCCCATCCTGTAAGTAGGCATCTTGCAGGACTAGTAACAGCGTCTGAAGGGCTGGAAAAGCGGGGCCCGCGCTGGTTAAGTCGCTACCCTCAAACATCTCGATAGCTTCTTGGTATTTATGTCCGAGATAGTAGGCCAGGATGATGCTATATTGTACTTGGTGGAGGCGCTCCTGCTGTTGATGAGGGATAAGGACTAGGGCGCGTTTAAACGCTGTAACAGCGCGGTAGAGGTCGAGCTCGCGAGCAAACGCGAGGCCGATTTTTAGTTCTTTCCCCCAATCTTGCGCCTGTTCCTGTGTGGTGAGAGGGGCGAAGGGCTCTTGCAGCGAGGCGATGTAGCGGGGTTGAGCGGAGTAAGAGATGCAAGGCTCTAACTTGTGCGTGTTTGGGTGGCAACCTAAGAGCAGCAGGGAAGCGAGTAGCAGGGAAGCGAGTAGCGCAAAAATCCCGCTTCCGACTTTCCCAGTTCTGCGCCTCGAATCCTGGATACCAGCCCCTATCCTAATCCCAGAAGGAGCTGTCGCCAGAACTGTCGGCGTTGACGCTGGGGACACCGCGTTCTCTTTCGTTGAAGCGGGGGAGGTGGAGGAATTCAAGAGCTTCATCGATTTCATATTGCCATGAGGGTTTTTTGTCTTGGCTATTCATGCGGTAAATGTTCTGCTCACGACGGGTGATCTCGTCGTATTCCCATTCGGTCTCGATGATCTGAGGGCGAATGAAGATCATGAGGTTTCGCTTGGTGACGGTGTTTTGCTTGCTTTTGGCAAAGCCGGCCAGAACAGGGATACCGCCTAGGCAGGGCAGCTGCGATTGGAGCACCGTTTTTTCTTCCCGAATCATGCCGCTGAGGATAACGAAAAACTTATTAGGTACGTGAATTTTTGTGGTGGTGCGCGTTGTCGCGGTGGTGGGTCCAGGGTTGATACTGTTGTTGCTCGACCCGATGCTGCCGCCGGTAGTAGAGCCGGAGATGTTTTTACTGTCCTCAAGAGCGATCACGAGAGTGATCATGTCGCCGTTGCCGATCAGAGGGGTGACCGAGAGTCGTGTGCCCACGTCACGGAATTCAACATTGTTGGCGATAACGTTGCCAAGCTGGTTGGTAATGGCTTGCGACAAGAAGGCTGTGTTTTGCCCTACGAATAGCTCGGCGGGTGTGTTGTCTTCGACGACGATTTTCGGGTTCAGCTTGATGTTGACGTCGGTTGTCGTGTGCAATGCGTTGACAAGTAGGCCTAGGGACGAAAAGTACATGTCGCCCAGTAAAATACGCCGCCCGATCACACCAAGCTGGAAGCCTTGCTGCCCTAGCGTGGGCACGGCTAGCTGTCCCGCAATGGCTGTCTGGGAGGGGAGTTTTAGGAGGCCTGAGCCAGCGGCTTCGCTTTGCCAAGCCTGTGCGGCAGCGGCGTGAGGATCTGCAAAGTCCGACGCCCAGTCGACGCTGAAGTTCAATCCGTCAGCTACATCTGTCTCGATGAGCAGCATTTCCAGTAAAATCTGTCGCAAAGGGACGTCGATTTCATCGATGAGCTGTTTGACCTTATCGAGGGCGAGCTTTGTGCCTGTTACCATGATTGAGTTAGAAGATTCGATCCACTGTACGCTGGTGATGGCGTTGATCAAATCTATATTGGCTTTTTCATTATAGCGCAGGCTTTCGGCGATGCGGCTGAGCGCGTCGACGAGCTGGTCGCCTTTGCGGTATTGGAGCCGGTAGATATAAAATTTCGTGTTCTCTAACTCTTCAGCTGTAATCTGGTCGGGCGTTTTTTCGACCGGCCTTTTTTGAGGGGTATCTCCTGAGCCATAGCCTTGACCGTTGCGGAAAGGCGAAGGGATGTTGTCGTTGGGGTTTACTTCGCTTTCGATATCGAGATGGCCCGCTTCCGAACGAAGCAGATTTTCAGGCGACAGGTCGAAGGGACGTCGCCTTACTGAGGCAGACGGCTTGTGCCCGCTACCATCTGTTTGCTCCTGAGAGCTTCCAGATTTGGAAGTTCCTAAACCGCCGGGGATGAGCTTATCTAGTGTCAAAATTTGTGTTTGGCCTTCCAGGTGGTCTAGGTGCTCCATGACAGAGATTGTGCGCTTTACCAGAGCAGGAGCTGCGACGATGAAGACGCTATTTGTGGCCAGGTGAGGAACGAACGTTAGCGTTTCATTGCCAGCAAGTGGTCGTAGAATCTGCTCGGCTAGTGGGATCAAATTTTCGACGAAGTTGTTGATGGCGACATACTGCCCCAGCTCAAAGGTCTTGGCTGGCAGGTCGAGACTGTTGATCAGGCTAGAGAGCCGTTGGATATTTTCCGCCAGATCGGTCACGATTAGCGATTGGCTTTCCTGGAGCATCTGCACGAGGGCTTTATCGCTGAGCATTTGCTTGACGACCGGGGCCATCTCGTTGAGGGGTACGTTCTTGAGGCGAAACACGCGCGTTACGATGTCGGCTTCATCGATATGGGTTTCATCCGCCCACATTTTTGCGGGGCTGTTGGCGCCGCTGCGGTGGATAATAAGGGTATTGCCCTGCTCGATTAGCGAAAAGCCGTGAATGCGCAATTCCTGCAGCAAGGCAGCCATGATATTTTCTAAAGAGGTGGGCTCGGCAGATACGATGGTGACGTTGAAGTCTAGTTCTTCTTCATTATAGATAAAATTCTTTTCGGTCTCGCGGCTAACGAAGCGCACAAATTCCCTGATACTTACGTTAGGGAAATTCATGGTAAAGCCCTTTGTCGCTGGTGGCGGTGGGGGCGGCGTTGGTGTAGTTTGGGGATGGTCTGTTAGTTTGATAGAAACAGATTCCTGAGCCAATATTCGGTCTGGGTTGAGATCGCGGCTAGGTGTAAAAGGATCTAGCTGCGCTGTGGCCGATTCTACATCTGTAGTATTGAGCGCGATGTGTGCGTCGGGGCTTTCGACGTTAGCCTCCAGCTCCTCATCCTGTTCTAAAACGTCATCCTCAACTTGAACTTCCGTTTCTGTCTCTTCGTCCAGCTCTTCTTCTGGCTCTTCTTCTGGTTCCCAGTCCTGCCAATCCTCGTCGTAGCTCAAAAAGTAATCTTCGGACTCGCTTTCTAGTTCGTCCAGCGCCCAATCATAATTATTTTTTATAAATGAAAGAGGGGGTTCTGCCGCAATATCTTCATCAGTTTCTTGGTGCGTATAACCAAGCGACACGGGAGCGAGCGTGATAGAAGAGAATGGTTCGGGTCTGTCATGTATCTCTAAGAGAGCCTCTTCGACAGTAGGTCGTGCTTGCGGGCTCCAGAGCTGCCCCTGTCTAGAAACCCCTAACGAGAAGGGCTTGTGTCCTAGATTTTCGATGCCGGCGGGCGTGGGGGCTTCTATGATCTCTTCCGCTGGCCTAGCGTGATCGCGGACGCCAATGACCAGGTGATTGTCTTCTTCAGGCAAAGCTAGTGCTTCGGCAACGGATTCATTCCACCAGGTCTCGTCGCCGGCTGCGGTGATGGCAGTGTCCTGGTCGCTAAGGCTACCGACACCGACGGATTCAAATGCAACGGTTGGGTCGTAGACTTGGGAGGCGTGTGCCTGGGAAATGAAAAGATCAACCACTGTGCGCAGCGCGCTTAGCGAGCTCTGAGAGGCGCGTGTGCCAGCAGAGCTGTTTTTGCGTTGTTGCTGCACTGGAGCTGTTTTGGGCTTCACCTGCGCTTGAAAGGAGCTGTTCGTTTGCGAGCTAGCCTGTTGTTTCTCTGTGCGAGCCGTGCGCGAACCGAGTTTATTCTGATTGCGTGGCGGCGGAGGAGTAGGTGTCGCACGCTTGACGCCGGTTTGGCAGAAAGATTCATCTTCGCTAATAGCGGTGAAGCCTGCAGGTCTAAAATTTACTTGAGGGGGCGCGCCAATTGCAGGCGGTACGTGCGGCTCTTTGTGCAGAACTGTGGCGACGAAGCGCGCGCGGATGTTTAGCTTATTGTTTGGGGTCCTCGGTTGCGCACTGAAGACACCGCAGCGAGGAGGCAAGTTCTTTACACGCTCTTCCCATCCTGCTTCGTCGCTGCTCAAGCCTGCAACTTTATCAGTCAAATACGAGGCAGGCGCGGGAGCAGAGTCCTTGGCCCGGCGGCCACCGATGGCGCTCGGAATTTGGGGCTGACTGACGGCCAGTTCTTCTTTAGGTGAAAGGATGGCGACGTCTGAAGGGCTAGCAGTCGCACCGATTTTGCCGGATTCGGCAGCCAGCGGCTGGTTGGTTAAGTTCTCTGGTGCTTGCTCTATAGTAGCGACTAAGCTCAAGGGGAAGGTCAGCAGCTGCGAGGAGTAACCCAGCTCAAGAGCCGTTTCACGCTCTATCTTAGCCTGTTGTTTATCCTGCATGACGCGGATATCTGCGAGCAGGTCCTCTAGGCGGAGGTAAACCGCCTGCATTTCCGCATCAGCGGTGGGAGCCGCTTCTAATTCAACAACCAAAGTCTCAGCTGGAGGCTGCGCCTCTAGCTGCGGTTCTTCTGCTTTGGCAGAGAGTGCTGTGCAGACCTCTGGGGTGTCCGTAGTTTTCTCTTCGGTGCTTGGCGAAAAACGGGCAGTTAGGAGAGCAGCCAGGTGAGGGATTTCTGGGTGGGCGGCCGAAAGGTTGGTGCTCGGCAAATAAGCGTGCGAGATGTCTATTCCGTCCGCTTCTTTATTTCCACCTGCCAGGTCAGAGGTGGGGCTGTCCTGTGCAGAGAGGCGGTTAGCGCCCCTTTCTTGGTCATGTCCCGCTCCTGTAGAAGCTTGTGCAGGCACACCAACAGAGCCATCATTGGCTTTGCCGAGCGGTTCAGGTACGTAGGCCTCTGTGGGCAATGGCAAAATAACAGTGCTTCCTGATGCACAGATACTTTCAGAGAAATTTTGTGTGGAAGTTTGCTGCGCAGCAGATTGTTCTCGGCAGCTGTTTGTGAGAGATGTCGGAACCAAGCTTTCGTCGGTCGCCGAGCTCACGAGCTCATCGTTATTTTTGGCGCAGGAGGCGCTTAGAGGGATTTGTTGGTCCTGCGGCATGCCGGCAACGCATTTTTGGCAATCCTGCGCAAGTAGCGCAGGCATCCAAGCGGTGGCCAGGTCGGGCTGCGGCAATTCCTCGCTCATTGAGGCGGGCGGGCTGTCTGCATTTCCAGATGCTTGCGGCTGGGCGTCCGCCTGCTGTTGGCTGCCTTGCTCTGCCATGGGAGGAACTTGGCGTTCATAGTCGACCTGGGGCCCTATCTCTGCGGACGAGGCTATAGGAGAAGCGGTGGATGGGCAGCTGGCCGCATGCATGCAAGCAGAAGTGGATAAATCCGACCGTTCGCTCAGCGGTTGTGGAGCGTCTGCATTCAAATCGAGGCTATCTACCATCTCTGGATGGATCAGTGGAAGGGGTGGAAAGTCCTCGTAAGATCTTTCAGAGTCATTTGCCTGCGCATAACCGGCTTCAACTACAAATTGCGGAATAGAGCAGCTAGAGGCCAGTCGGTTTGCGGCCTCTTTGGGCGGTAAGGAATCATCGTCGCTTACGTTTGAAAATATTCCGCTTTTAGATTTTTTTTCAGTCTCTAGATTGCTCTCAGAGGCCAAGGCTGAAGGCTGATCAGTAAAGTGATGAGGCGAGTTGGAGAAGGCTTGCCCGGCGGGAATATCTTCCTCATCGCGGTTGAATGCTCTTTCTCTGTCGCAAGCTTCATTTGCAGAAGAGGGAATCAACTCGTTCCAAGCACTGTCTTGGAGGCTTTCTTCGTCAGCCGACGAACGTGTTACTTGCAGCGCTTGTTGTGGTTGAGTTGCGATTTTAGGGTTCAAATGACAAGGCTTGCAAAGCAGTTCGGGAGCTTGTTTGAGTTTTAGATCCTGCTCAATCACCTTTGCAGTAGCATGACAGGCGATCGGCGCGTCCTCGTCAGCATTCTCGCATGGCTTCACTGTTTCAGATTTTTTTCGCGCGACTGCCGCTTTTTTGCTCACAGCCCGGGGAGCTTGCGGCCTTGCTGGGTTGTCCAACGCCTCGCGTAAATGGTCGGAGCAATAAGATTTCGTTTCCCCATCCAAGCTCCAGAATAGTTCGGACTTAGGAGGGGAAGACAGATCGAGCATGGACGGCGTATCACCGGCAACACAAATCGGAATAAGCAGCCCTAGCTTGGCTAAGGCCGCGCCTAAGGATGGTGTGTATCTCATCAAGCCCCTATTTCTTACAGATCATTCCTTAGCCGATTACGCCTGAGCGGCCAAAGAAGAAATTCCCGTTATCTCAGAATAATCCATTTTAAAGCCATGGAAAAAGAGCAAGCTTCGCTGTAAAACAGCAATTCCAATTCGCTACGCAGCTTGCTTTTTTGCTCAAGCAGTGCTCTGCAATGCGTCGGAACTGCGCCTTACGCAGACCACGCAAGGGCTGCGCCTTTCCAAAAGCACCTGCAGAGAGGCTTGCGATTTGCGCAGCAACGTATCGGCCTGTTTTTGTGGGGACTGCACCAGCGAGTGGGTGAGATTCTCGACAAAATCCTTTTCTGTGAACGCGTTAGGTGGTGCGTCATTTGAGGCATAGGTAGCTTGGGTGTGGAGCACGATCGTGTCCCCGTTTTTCCAGGGGAGCGTCAGTTCTTTAAATTGTTCAAACGGCCGTAAGCCCAGTGCCGGGTTACCGGAGTTAATTCTACGAGGAGAGCTAGATTCACCAGCCACTTGCCAGAGATAAGCATCGCCACAGCTAAGGAATTTAAGCGTATTGAGCGTTGTTGAAAGGACCAAAAAGCTGAGAGTAAAAATTTGATGCGGGGCGTCGCGCGTGATGAGGTCGTTGAGGACAGTCACTAGATGAGCTGGTTCTGTTGTAAGATGGCATAGGCAGCGGATCATGCCGCGCAGCGAGGCGGTATGGATCACCCCTTCCACCCCTTTAGCTTTAGGCTCAGCTAGTACAATGGCGTAGCTTCCATTGGCTAATTCAAAAAAATCGTAGTATAGACCTGCGATGCCCACACCGTGGTGCAAGGCTAGACCGATCTCGATATTTGGCCATTGAGGGGGCTGAGAAGGGACTAAAGTCAGCTGTGCTTGGTGGAGGTTTTCAGACAGTTCGCTCAGAGCCTCGCCGCTCATGCGCTCTTCCGCTACGTCGCGCGCGTTCATGTAATCGGAAAGGTCGCTGATGAAGTCTACGACATCTTGATAACGGTCTGCTCGACGCGGCTGCATGGCCTTGCTGAGAATTTTTTGCAATCCCTTGGGGATCAACGCGAGGTGGATCTGTCCGTGGCTGAGCTTACCCAAAATGAGCTCATACGCAATGATGCCCAAAGAATAAATGTCCGAGGGGAAAGAAACCGCTTCCGGTTCATAATGCTGTTCAGGGCTCATATAGACGGGAGTGCCGACAAGCGGTGAAGGCGCTCTCTCGGCGGGCGTTGCTAGCATGCGCGCGACGCCGAAATCGATCAGCTTGACGCCCCCTCGTGAGGAGAGAATAATGTTTTCAGGCTTGAGATCGCGGTGAACGATGCCGTTTGCATGTAGGTGACAAAGGGCGTAGGCGATTTCTAACAGCACTTCAAGTGTGCGCTTGATGGTCAGTGGACTGTGCTTAAGGTAGGTGTGTAGCGATTCGCCTTCGACATATTCCATCGCCAAAAAGGGCTTTCCATGCCACTCTCCGCGCTCATAGAGCTTGACGATATTAGGATGGTCGATCAACTGCAGAATATGTGCTTCGTTCAGGAAGCGCCTGACAATATCTGAATTACCTTGTAGCTCTTCGTGAAGCACCTTGATGATGATGGGGTCATGTGTAGTGGGGTGTGTAGCTAGGTAGAGATAGCTCATTCCCCCTTTTTTGAAGAGCCTCTCAATAGGATAGGGGCCGATCATGGGCGGAACTGCGGGTTCTGCGCTCACAATGCGCTACCCAATTTCTAAGATGCGCACGCCCAGAGTTTCGCCTAGTCTTAGAAGCTCTCCTTTACCGACGCACTTGCCATTCACCACCAGATCGACACCCTCTTCTGGGTCGACATTAAGTTCGATTGTCGCCCCCGGCTGCAGCTCCATAAGCTTGGCAAGGGTCATGCGCACCTGACCCACTTCTATTTTGAGGCTGATGGGAATCTCGCCCATTTTCTCAACGGGCGTTTGCTCCTCAGCCGGCACTGCCTCATCTGTCTCCACGTCTACTGTGTCTTCGTCCATATCCGTTACATCGTCGTCTATATCCATTGCGGGCTCTACCTTTTGGAATAGCGGATATTCCATGATTTTAATGTTATCTAGTTGTAACAATCCACGGAAAAGCGGAATGCCGCTAGTCGTTAGGGTAACCTGCCCTCCAGCTTGATCAGGAGCGACGGAACAGTAATCAAGCAAGAGAAAATCACCTTGCCGGATTTGGCGCAGTTCCTGGTGTGTCATTTTCGTTTCGCCCGCTTCCAGGTGCACGGTTACTTCAACCTTTTGCGCCACTTCAGAGGACATTTCCTTTTGCTTCTTGACCGTCTTGTACCGTTCGTTCCAAGCCAGCGCAAATTCTTCCGGTGCTAGGATCTGTCCGTGGAGGACGCGTCCGATTGCGGAGATAGAGACGCCCATTCCCAGAGCTTTGCCCTCGATAACAGGGGCCGGCTCGCTGATCAGGCGTGGAGCAATAGAGCTATCAAAACCTATTGTAGACAGAGCGCCGAGCACTTCTACTACAAGGAAACGGTAAAAAGCTTCCAGAAACTCGTCGTCGGGATAGAGGACGCCTTTGGGCTGCTGGCTCAGGGCGATGGCGAGAAGAACGACAAGGTCGTCCTTAGACATAAGAAATGTGACAACTCCAGGCAGGCTGCCCAGCGCAAAACTAAGCGGCCAAGCCGATTTCCCCACGACTTTTTGAAATTTTTTCTGGCTTCCCCACTCCGGATCATCACCTTGAATCACAAGATCTTGTAAATCAAAACGTGCGCCCAGCTTTCGGCTGAGAGCCTCCCAGGCAAATGCCTTAGGGGCTCCAGAATCAGTGAATTCTTTTTTATCGACCAATTCGGCTTGCACCGTTTTGAGCCAGTCATAAGCCTTAGCTGCCGCCACGAGACACCTTACGTTAGATCGCTAAAGGTTTACCGGTTTATGGACTATTTGGTCAATCTTGCCGGTAGAAAAACGGCAGCTCTCGCTAAAAAAGAGCGTTGAGCGGGCCCGAGGCCCTCAACGGCTCTATTTTCTTTCTCATCCGTTTGAACTAGGCCTACTGCCAGCCCTCGCCAAGCCAGTTGCAGAAAAAACAGAAATCGAAGAGAAACGCTCGGGGGCGGAGCGGCGATCATTCCACGCGCTTGAAACGGCGTAAGCTAGACAGCAAGGTTCCCTCTTTTTACCTCTTTAGAGTGAGGTGGGGATAAAGAGCTCTAATCCTTACCATGTCGGCGTCGGTGACTCTATCGCACTGGTAAGGGCAGAGCTCGGAAATTTTTGGGCAGTTTTGCGCCAAGGCAAGCAGCGCGGCGTCTGTGATACGCCTGCAGGCGCCAAAATTTACATTGGAGAGGTCGGGGCACCCTCGCGCCAAGGCCAGTAATCCAGCATCGGTGATCTGCCGGCAGCCCCATACGTTGACGTAGGAGAGGTTAGGGCAATTTTGTGCTAAGGCTAGCAGCGTGTGGTCGGTAACGGGCCGGCAGCAGAACAGATTGACACGGGAGAGTTTAGGGCAGTTTTGCGTTAGGGCAATCAGCCCGGCATCTGTGATGCTATCGCATTTACCTAGTACAACTTCGGAGAGATCGCGACAGCCCTGTGCTAAGAATTGTAGCCCCACGTCGGTGACCCCCAGGCAACGGTAAAGGTTAATCTTGGAGAGACTGTGGCAGTTTAGCGCTATGGATAGCAGAGCCGCGTCGGTGATTCTCAAGCAGCCGTCCAGATTAATACTAGAAAGATCGCGCCGGCTTTGTACCAGCGCAATTAGCTGAGCGTCGGTGGCATCTGTAGGTAGGGAGCGGGGGTGCATCATGCGCCTCGGTGAAGGATTAAATGAAAAGATCAGCGTAAGAAAAATGAAAATTTAAGCATAGACATTTTGTTTTTTGTCAAAAATCGCCATAGATGAACGGCAGCTCTCGCTAAAAAAGAGCGTTGATTGGCTCCGATGTTGCTATTGGCTCTATTTTCTTCCTCATCCACAGCCAAGAGTACGAATCCGTTGCAAATTAGGCCTGCTACCAACCCCTGCCAAGTCGGTTTCTGTTTTTAATGGAAACTGCTGGCAGAAAAAACAGAAATCGAAGGGAAACGCTCGGGGGCGGAGCGACGATCATTCCACGCGCTTGAAACGGCGTAAGCTAGACAGCAAGGTTCCCTCTTTTTACCTCTTTAGGGTGAGGTGGGGATAAAGAGCTCTAACCCTTGCCATGTCGGCGTCGCTAATTCCATCGCATTGTAACAGGCAGAGTTCGGAAATATTTGGGCAATTTTGCGCCAAGGCCAGCAGCCCGACGCCGGTGATCCGCCTGCAGGCGCCCACACTCATACTGGAGAGGCCAGGGCAGCCCCGCAGGCCAGTAATCCAACATCGGTGATCTGCCGGCAGCCCCATACGTTGACAGAGGATAGGTTAGGACAATTTTGTGCCAAGGCCTGTAGTCCCTCGTCAGTGACAGGTTGGCAGTAGAACAGGTTGACAGAGGAAAGGTTGGGACAGCCCTGCGCCAAGGCGAGCAGCCCGGCATCTGTAATGCTTTTGCACTTTCCTAATCCGACAGTGGAAAGGTTGGGACAGCCCTGTGCCAAGGCGAGTAGCCCGGCATCTGTAATGCTTTTGCACTTTCCTAACCCGACAGTGGAGAGGTTGGGACAGCTGTTTGCTAAAAGTTGTAGCCCGGCGTCAGTGACCCCTTTGCAGTGGTAGAGGTTAACATAGGAGAGGTTGTGGCAGTTCAGCGCTAAGGCTAGCAGCCCCGCGTCGGTAATGTGTAAGCAGTCATCCAGGTTGATAGACGAAAGATCATGCCGGGCTTGTACCAAGGCGCTCAGCTGAGCATCGTTAATGTTTTTAGGTGGGGAGAGAGAAGAGTGCATCATGCGCCTCGGTCAAGGATTAAATGAGAAGATCTGCATAAGACAAACAAAAATTTAAGCATAGACATCTTCTTTTTTTGTGCGCTGAAAATACGCTTGAGATTTACGCTAAATATGCTCAGTCTTTGCCTTATAGCTACCTGTCCGTTTGTTGTTTGTTCAAGAATCAGGATAGACGGATCAGATTGTTATGTCTTTTTTATTTTGTCAGCGCGTTTGTGTCAGGCGGGCAAGTGCCATTCTCAGAAGATAACTTCTCAATAAGGCGGGGTAAGATGCGCCACTCGCCAGCCCCAAACCTGCGCAGGCGCCGCCTTTCACTGGGCCAGGAACCTTGCCTATCCCGACTTATTGAGAAGTTACAGTATAAGCGAGCAAAGTCCATATAACCGAGACTACATTTAAATTTATTTTTCTATAATTAATACAGGTGAGTAAGTATGTCAATACGCGAGGCTGCAAAAAATGAAATAAATTTCAGTGCGCCATGATGCACCATAAATCTAGCGGAGAGATACTCCGCAGGGAAAGCAGGACCGACAGCATCCCTTATCGAGTCTTGGGCTCACGAAGGTAACGACATGAGTTAAGCGTAGA
>CAYUJS010000008.1:0-47064 GCA_964445105.1 uncultured bacterium
AGTAAACTGTCGATTTTGACAGCCCCAAAGCTTCACGTTGAGCCGAAACCGTTAGAGGCTCGGATCCGCGCTGTCAACCAGCGCTCGCTTCTCACTCGAGGTCCAGGTCGCATTTTTTTAGCCAATCTAGTTGCATCTCTAGTCGGCCTATTTTTTCGTAGAGAATCTTTTGATCCTCCTCCGCACTTACCGCTTTTTTCTGGCAGCCGTCCTCGAACACTGAAAGCAAGCCTTCCAAGGCTTGCTTTTTCCACTTCACCGCCTGTACGGGGCTAATACTGTGTTCTGAGGCGATCTCAGCCAAAGTTTTGTCATGCCGAAGGGCCGCTGTTGCCACCTTGGCTTTGAACGAGGCTTAAAGTAAGTCCTACGTTTCTTCATAAAGCTCCTTTTCCAAGTGGGAGCTTATTATCTTATTCCCCTGTCCAGTTTTTGGGGGGCATTACAGTGTCTGGCCTTAAGGGAGCCCCTTTATGGCCTTGTGCGATGAATTCGAACAGATCCTACCAGGAGCTAATACTGTACGGCTGCGCGCTCTTTATCTTGCTGCCTGAAAAAAAAGCAGCCCATTTCTTGTAGCTGATCGATAGCGAACGCTAAGAACATAAAGATGGCGAACGCCACATTTAAGTTCTCTTTGCCGCGCCCAAAATTATGCTCGGATTGATAGCCTTGGTTTTTGAGTGTATTAAAGGTCTCGTTTTCAATTTTCCATCTAGTCTTTCCTGCGCGCATCAAATCGTATGCATTTTCTTCTGCGATTGTTGTGTCCGTCACCTAGGTGAAAGTTGTGGTTTTGCCTTTTGCACCTGTTTTTTGCATGTTAAAAGATCGACCAACAGATCTGAATATATGTCGTTAATAAGCAAGCCGTTGTGGAATTTTAAGAGCTGGGTCAGCTGTCTTTTTTGATCTTTTTGGCCACTTCGGTTGCCTCAATGGCCGAGACCCAGTCGAAAACAGATGCGTTGCCGCCTGGCTTAACGTTAATGACAAAGCGCATATCTAGCTTTTTTAGGAGCTTGAGGTGGGGGCCGTTCGCTGGTAACGCGTCTTCACAAAAGATTGCCTTGAGGTGAGGATGTTCCCTACGGAAATCCCCTAAAAGGCGCTTTGGTGCGTTGCGTTCACAATTATTTTTTGGCGCCGTCCGCCTTGCTAATGGGCTCTGGGCAAATGGGCAAAAGCTTGTTTCCGATCGGGGTGGGCGATAACAACGCCAAGCATCTGGTGATAGTAGGAGACGCGCCTAATCTTTGTATTTTTTCACCCAACAATTTTTACACGCGAGCGACGTAACTTTTCAATAAGTCAGGGTAAGAAAGCCGCCTGATCCATGGACGCATAGCCCCTGCATAGGCTTGAAAGCTGGTAGGTAGCGTATTTTACCAAATTTACCCGGACTTATTAAGAAGTTACCCAGCGACGTGCGTGAATTTTCGTGGCTGCCTTGATCATGCTGCTGTTTGTCCACCGATATAACATAGAACCCACGAACAACACAGCTGAAAGGAGCCTCAGGCCTGCAGTGATCTGGAGAAAGCTATCCTATGGGTCGCAATCGGAAACCAGAGAAAGGTTTGTCGAGCGCCTCATGACCGTTGCAATGACTCTGAATCTAAGACTAAAGAACACCCCCGGCTATTTCATAGAGTGTCTCAGAGGCCCATCCGAAGCGGCCAATCGCCATCGGTCTTTTTCACCTAAAAAGCTACCTTTCGGCAGCGACCGAGCCGGCACTTCGTTTTCTTCAACAACATAAGTACCTCCCGCCGCTAGCCGATGGCCTTGGCCTTTTTGCTCATGGCAGGGAACTAAATTGGTGGTTGACCAGGTAACCCCCTACCCCCCTTGAAGTGTTACCTAAAAGTAACACAAGGACGGCTCTTCCTGACTTTCTGCAGCCCGCTGTCGGTGATTTTTTCGCAGTGGTCTAGGATAACAGAGGAGAGGTTGGGGCAACTGCTAGCCAATGCCAGCAGCCCGCTGTCGGTGATTCTATTGCAGAAGCCTAGCCTAACATAGGTTAGGTTGGGACAATTTCTAGCCAATGCCTCCAGCCCGCTATCGGTGATTCTGTTGCAGTTCCAAAGTCCAACAGAGGATAGGTTGGGGCAACTTTGGGTCAATGCCTGTAACCCTCTGTCGCTGATTTGATCGCAAAAGCTCAGCTCAACAGAGGAGAGGTTGGGGCAACTGCTAGCCAATGCCTGCAGCCCGCTGTCGGTGA
The DNA here is from genome assembly GCA_964445105.1 of uncultured bacterium. Lineage (GTDB taxonomy): Bacteria > Chlamydiota > Chlamydiia > Chlamydiales > JAJFMA01 > CAWBNS01. The sequence continues at coordinate 2,231 of CAYUJS010000008.1, forward strand.
TTTGATTGCACCGTTTAAGGTCAACAGAGGTTAGGTTGGGGCAACTGCTAGCCAATGCCTGCAGCCCGCTGTCGGTGATTTTATTGCAGGAGCCTAGATCAACAGAGGTTAAGTTGGGGCAATTTCTAGCCAATGCCTGCAGCCCTCTATCGGTGATTTTGTCGCACCCGCACAGCTCAACAGACGAAAAGTTGGGGCGATTTCTAGTCAATGCCCCTAGCCCGCTGTCGGTGATTTGTTTGCACCAGTTAAGGTTAACAGAGGATGAAAGGTGGGGGCAATTTCTAGCCAATGCCTGTAACCCTCTGTCGGTGATTTGAGTGCATCCGCCCAGCTCAACAGAGGAAAGGTTGGGGCGACTTATAGCCAATCCCTCTAGCCCGCTGTCGGTAATTCGCTCGCACCAGTTAAGGTTAACAGAGGTTAGGTTGGGGCAATTTCTAGCCAATGCCTGCAGCCCGCTGTCGGTGATTTGTTTGCAGTAGCTCAGGTCAACAGAAGAGAGGTTGGGGTAGCTTTGGGCCAATACCTGTAACCCGTTGTCGGTGATTTGAGTGCATTCGCGCAGGTCAACACAGGAGAGATCAGTGATTTGATTACAACCGTGCAGTTTAATAGAGGAAAGGTTGGGGCAGCTTCGGGCTAATACCTGTAGTCCTTTGTAGGTGATCTGCTTACAGTAACTTAGTTCAATGGAGGATAGGTTGGGACATGTTTGAGCTAGAGCTTGTAGTCCGCTATCGGTTGTCTGCTCACAGTAACTCAAGTTAACAGAAGAGAGGTTAGGGCAACTTCTAGCCAATGCCTGCAGTCCGGTATAGGTGATTTGAGCGCACCCGCTCAGGTTAACAGAGGAAAGTTTGGGACAGCTTTGGGCTAATGTCCGCAGCTCGCTGTCGGTGATTTGATTACACTCGCTCAAGTCAACAGAGGAAAGGTCAGTGATTTGATTGCACCCGCTCAGGCTAACAGAGGAAAGTCTGGGACAGCTTTGGGCCAATGCCTGCAATCCTCTATAGGTAATCTGCTTGCAGTAATTTAGCCCAATAGAGGACAGGTTGGGGCAACTTCTAGCCAATGCCTGCAGTCCGCTGTCGGTGATTTTAGCGCATCCGCTCAGGTCAATAGAAGAGAGGTTGTGGCAGCTTTCGGCCAATGCCTGTAGCCCGTTGTCGGTGATTTGGTGGCAGTTACTCAGGTTGATACCGGAAAGGTCGGGCCAGTTTTTTACCAAAGCTAGCAGGCTCGCGTCGTTGGTATCTCTCGCATCTAAGGGCAAATCGGAGGGCTTAGGGCAGACTTGTACCGAAGCCGGCGGGGGAGCTGCGGCAACCTGCTCTTTGTTTGTATCAAGCCCTAGTTCCTGAGGAGCCGCAGCGGCGGATCGCAAGAACTGCAATTGCTTTGTAGAATCTTGCTTGAGACTTTCTAACTCTTCCAGAGCTTGGAACGGTCCGATCTTGGGCATTTTTTCCCATGCAGCTTTCTCTGGAAGAGCCATCGATCCGAACTTTTGTCGACTGTTAAATCTTTCATCCGAGCGCTCATTCAAGGCGAAGGGAGGTTGGGTTGCAGCCAGAGAGAGAAGAGGCTCTGGTGGGGTGCTCTGGGCGCACACTTCGTAATCCGGGCTCAGCTCGGGCACGACGAGCCGTAAAAGTTCGATGCCAGTCAGTTGAGAGGGCCCCTGCAAAGCGACCTGCAAGCGCTGCAATCTTCGATAGATAGCAGTGATCGCCCCCTGTTTTAAAGGGATTGGAATCACCATGCCAGGATTTCGTTTAGTTCCCTTAAACAGCTCGCGACGCTCCTTGAGTGGAAACAAAGCGCAGTAACGTTCGTTTTGTTCGGCAAGCAGCTCGAGCCAGAGGCGCAGAAAGTGTTCTGGATGTAGAGAGAGAAAACGCTGGCGTACAGAGGCGTGTAGAGGTTGCTTCATCAACTCAAGGCGGTAAAGGACGTTCTTGGCCTGCAAGATAGTACCGTCCTCTTCAAGGAGAGTAGGGGCGAATGCATGTTCATTTTGCACGCTAATGAGACGACGAGACCGTGTCTCTAGTATGAAATGATCCGGTTGAGCATCCTCAAAATTGACTAACAGAGAAGCGATGAAGAGCTCGGCAAAGGCTAGCGAATCTAACTTTTCCAGCTGCTGGGCTTTAAGAGGATCGTTTAGTACTTCGTGAAGGCTGTCTCCTTCAATACCCAGCGAGATCAACACAGGATAACTTCTTCCGTTGGGAAGAGTGATTTTTGCCAAATCCGTAGCAGAGGTTCCGTGGCCAATGAGTAGCTCAAAGAATTTACCGACGGCATACTCCACACCCGGCATTTCTGGGAAAGGTTGGAAGAAAAGGGTATGTCCGCTCGGAAGCACGATTTTATTCACATTTCGGCCACCATAGGTACTATTCAGGCGGATATTCCCCTCTTCATCCAGCAGGTGCTCTCTTAATTTCTGAGATAGCTGTATCCTTCCTAAATGTAGTCCCGCAAGCAACGTTGGAGAATGCGCGAAAAGGTAGGAGCCTGTCTGGCGCGAAGGTGCTATTTTTCCTATTTGAGAATTGACAGTAAATTCGCGTAGAGCTTCCAAAGCCAGATGCCAGCGCAGAGGCAGGCTACGGGCTTGTAGCAGAGTGTAAAGCTCCCCATCTGACTGCAGGAAGTCTTTAGCTATTTGTACATCGAGCGTACGCCCCGCCCCCAAGCGAATGAATTGATGGACCAAGCGCTCCTGATTCTGTTGCATCGCATAATCAAACGCTGTTTTGCCTTGCTGGTCTGCTAGATCAGGGTTAGCCCCCTTCTCAATCAGGCAGTCAATCAGCACCTCGGCCTCTTCGGGAGCTGTATGCGCCAGCTCAACGAGGCGGTGCAAGCAGGTCCAACCGCGCGGCTCGTCGGCTACATTTAGTAACACGGTCGAATGCTCCACTAAAAAACGCACCACTACAGCAGTCTGCTCAGGTAGCTCAGAGAAACGCGCCAGGCAAACCAAAAGAACGTTCTGCCCATGTGGATCGACAGCTTGAGCATCAGCACCGTAGCGCAGCAGCAACTGAACCATATCCAAATTGAGCCTGCAGCAGGCCTCAAACAAAGGTGTTTGGCCTGCTTCATTTTTCAAGGCTAGCAGCGACGAATTCTTTTCCCTTTCCAGGTAACTTGTTTTCTCCTCTTCTAGTAAGCGAGCAGCCAACGCATGGTAGCCGCTTGCTACTGCTAGCAGGAAAAACTCTCGACGAGAAGAGGGGTCGGCAGGATCCCCTGGCAGGGTGGTGGCATCGGCTAGAGCAGGAAAGGCGTCTTGCGCCTTTCCTAGCAGAGAGACCTGCATATCGAGAGGAAAGGAGCCCAGGTCTAAACTCTTTAAAAAGCGTCCCGCGGCCTGTGCTGGTGTTTGTTTAGGGTCGGAAGAGGCAAGAGGCTGTGGCTCTTTTTGGAGCAGATCGTCCAGTTTCTCGTACGATTCTTCAATACTGTCGCTAGCTTCTGAAGCCTGACGGTAGATTTCGGCCAATCTAGGCTGCAAGGCTTCAAGAAGCTGCCTGTGAGTAGTTGCAGGATCGGCACGGAGGAGGTCAATCAGTCTTGTGGCCTTGGCGCTGAGAGCAGGGACCAGCTCTGCGTCAATGGTTATTAGTAGTATGTCAGCTTCTACTCCATCCAATAGATCATCCTGGGCCAGCGCCCACTGTCTTTGCCAGCGCTTATACCTCTGATTCTGTGCTTCTAATGCGACGAGCCAGTCGAAGATGAGCTCCTGTGGGGAGATTGCCGAGAGTTGTTGTGCAAGCTTGCGATCCATCGAGGCGGCCATCTGCTCGAACAGGTAAAGAACTGTTTTAGTGGACACTGCCGAGGGATCTAGAGCTTGGTCGTTGCGGATGCTTACCAACGAAAGGGAGGAGATGGCTTCTGTTTCACCTTGTTCTAAGGCACCTTTTTCTAAGACCACCATGAAATGGCCAGCTTTATGATCAGAGGGGTTGGTGAGCAGGCTCGCAACAAAGTGCGCACTAAAGTTAAAACGATCAAAACGGCTCATGAGCTGGGGGAGCTCTTCTAGCAGCTGTTGCGTGGAAAGAGCAGGAAAGTACTGTTTGAGCCTTCCGATGGAGGAACACAGCTCCACCAGTTCTATCAGCTTGACCTGCCTTATCCCTGCTCGATGAGCAATCGCGGCGAGGCCTGAATAGCGCTGTAAAAGAGCTAAGACCTTCACCAGCATTTCTACAGGGCGTTTAAAGAGTTCGGCTTTGTCGCCATCAGAAGCTCGGCCAGAAAATTCAAAGCATCTTTTATTCGCTGGTTTGGAACTAAATAAACTCGCAAAAGTATTCTCCAAACGCTGGCTAGACTCTTCTGTGCTTAAGACAGAGAGCGCTGCTGGGTCCAGCTCAGGATGATTTTTAAGGTACTCTTGCTGCCACCCATCCTGTAGCAGCCATTCAAAAGCGCCCCGAGCTTTTTCAGCCCCTAGACAATTTTCCAGAAAGGGAAGAATATTTGTGATGGCCAGAAAATCTTGCAAGGGGATGCCCTCAACCCCATATCCTGCTTGCAGGCTGGATTCATAGGGGGCAGATTGTCCATCCAGGAAAAGATGACGAACTTTTGTCGGCGCCGTGGGAGCAATCCCGCGGCTGCCGAGCAGCTGGTGGAAGGCATACACAGCAAATTCCATCCCTGGATTGATGTTGTAGCCCTTTTTCGAAGTGGACTCATAAAAAACACCCTCCCTGTAGCAGACAGCGCGGGTCTCTTCCGCATTCTTTTTGTAGGCGTTGCCCTGTGCGTCAAGGCTGAGTAAATCGCTGGCCACCTCCCGATCGAGCAAGAAAAACCCTAGCCCCGCCCCACTAAGCTGGGCTTTAGGTACACACAAAGCCTCTTTTTTCTCATCGGAAGCGTCATTGAACTTTTCTAAAAAGCTGCGATAGGTCTCAACAACATCCTTCAAAGGACTGTAGAAAGTTTTCAGAGGACTGTCGGGAACGTTTTTCAGCCGATGGAGCAGAAGCAGGCTCGCTTGTTTGAGCTCTTCTAACCTTAGCAACGGCTCAGTAAATGGAGAGGCCTGATTCCAGAGGTAATGAGTAGGAGGGAAAAGCTTGGGCAATAACGCCTTGATCTGTGTAATCAACGGATCGTTTTGACTGGCTTGGGATAATTCTTCATGCAGGATAGCTACCGCAGCGCCGAAAAAGTCTGGCGCCAATGAAGGCAGACGTAAAATGCGCTCGTAAACTGGCGCAGCCGAGTTTCGGTCAGATGCCTCAGCAGTATTTTTCGTTTGAGCAAGCTGCTGCTCAAGAGCCACACAGAATGATTCCGCCCCGGGTAACTGTTTTGCTGCCTCTAGCATACCTCGAAGCTGCAGAATACGCGTTTGATACTGCTCCAATTGGAAGCAGGGCTCACGCCGAATGGTGTTTTTGAGCTCTGCAGAGAGCAGAGCTATCTTTTCCGGGTCCGCTAATTTAGGAAACCGCGCCAGCTGATGAAGCTGCTCGGCTAGTTCGCGGAAAGAAAGATCGTTAGTTTCTCGCGACTGTATGACTGGCTCATTGCGCGAAGACGACGATGAAGACGGACTCTGAGAGACAGGTAACGGAAACGGCGAGCTACCATTCAGGGATGGTCCAGATAGAGAAACGGAATGCATACTAAACCTCATGAATGACAAACGGGAAAGCTATCACAAATAAAATTTTTGCCCCAAATATCTTTTAATGTTGAGCGGGTAGGCAGAAAAATCGCATCCACAAAATGCAGGGCGCTGAAAGCCACCTTACGAAATATCAGAGGATCTGGAATTTGAGTTGCCTTTCGACAATTACGTCGCATTAAAATTGCCCCAACAACCCTTCGCTTTGCCAACAGGACCCACCATTTTGATAGTCGCTTTTGCTATCTGCCCACTTTTCTTATAGCACCCGCCAAAAGCCCCTGCAGTAATCCCTAACAAGGCCGGGCGACCTTAGGATCCGGGCCGGCCACATTCAGCGCTGGGCAAGGGGGACTGCATTATTGGCTTGCGCTGATAAACAGAAAAACAAATATTTACACACCTTACCGTTTATGTATGCTATCCTTCCGGCACCATTCAATCTTGAAGTTCGTTCGTCTGCGGGTCAGCCCACTTCTAGTGGCCGGGCGCGCTAAGGCATTTTCGCTGTGAGGCCAAGGATAAGAGCGAAAAATATTTTCCCTATTTCTCAAAGCGATGTCTTGCCCCGATCGCTAGGCTAGGACGTTACTAACAGTCAAAAAATTGGAACAATTTTTTGAACGATTATGAGAAGTAGCCTGCTACCAGCAAAGCCCTTTGCTCTCAGGGCCTCAAGAGGCTCGACCAATTGTTGAAAATTTGAGCACAAAATAAGCTTTACGCTCTCGAATGATGTGCTGGAACAGTGCGTTTGGTTATGAAATATATACTGGCGTGAGCCGCGCATGGGCTGGCAAAGTGAGCGGTGACCTAATTTTGCTCATTTTGTCCCTAATAGCGCGGATTCGAGAAGATGTTGGCGCGCTAAAATTTTGTTCCAATTTTCTGTGCCCTGCGCGCAGGCCTGATCAGCCTTGAAATATGCTCGTCATTGTGGGACAATTGCGTCCTATCTTTTCCAAAGGTGCGGATCGTGGTACATATCCCAGTGTTGTTGCGGCAGGTCATCGGTGCATTTGCAAATTGCCAACTGCACACTTTTTTAGACGGAACGATTGGCGCGGGCGGTCATGCTGCTGCACTCTTGGAGGCATACCCGGAAATTATTCATTACGTAGGCTTAGATCAGGACCCTGCGGCTTTGCTCATGGCTAGCCAAAATCTTGAGCCTTGGAAGCAAAAAATTACTCTAAAGCGGAATAATTTTGCCGATCTAGATGAAGCGTTAGGAAATGCAAAAGTCGACGGCATCTTGCTTGATATAGGCGTTTCTTCCATGCAGTTAGACACGCCAGAGCGTGGATTTAGCTTTCGGCACGAAGCTCCATTAGATATGCGCATGGATCCTGAAGGGAGTCTTACGGCCGAAATAGTGGTCAATACATGGACGGAAAAGGAGCTGGCTCGTCTCTTCAGAGATTTGGGAGAAGAGCCTAATTGGCGCTTGGCCGCGCGGGTCATCGTAGAAGACCGCCCCTTCCATACAACCCTGGAGCTAGCCGCTCTTTTGAGCCGCACAATCAGGGGCAAGCCAGGCATTCACCCCGCTACGCGCGTCTTTCAAGCACTGCGCATCTGCGTGAACAGCGAGCTAGAGGTACTTCAGACGGCGCTAAATAAAGCCATCAAGCTGCTCAACCCTGGAGGGCGCATCGCGGTAATCTCGTTCCATAGCCTAGAAGATCGGATCGTGAAAGAGACCTTTCGAGAATGGGCCTCCGACAAGGTCTCCAACGCAGGAAGGCCTGGGCTTTTTCTGGATAAAACTCCTTTAGCGTCTATATTGACCAAGAAACCGCTCGAAGCAGACGAGGACGAGCTCTCCTTCAATCCTCGCTCGCGCAGCGCTAAACTCCGTTTGGCAGAAAAGAGGTAGAAGCAGATGCTGGCCAGGCTTTTTTTTTGTCTTGCTGCAGCGGGAGTTGCTTTCTACGCCTACATCGCCCAGCACAACGCGCTGACTGAATTGCGAATGGAGATCCCGAAACTCACCAAGGAGGTGCGCGCCCTACAGGAAAATAATGATCGTTTGGATTTAGAAATCCGCCGCTACAAAAATCCGGACAACTTACTTAAGCTCTCCTTAGAGCCCGCTTACACCCACCTACGCTACCCGGCCCAAGAAGAGGTCATCCGTCGATGACGAAGGAAAAGCACCCTTCTAACGACCGCGACCGTCAAAGAGTCTTGTGGATAGCTCTGGGGCTTTTCTCTCTTTTTGCTGTTTTAATTATCCAGTATTACGTGGTGCAAATCATAGAAGGAGAAAAATGGAGTAGGGTGGCGCGCAAACAGCATTTTTTAGTCGTCAAAGAGCCCTTCGCTCGCGGAACTTTTTACAGCAACCTAATCGTACAGCCCACGCATCTACAAGAAGATGTCCCTTTGGTACAGGACATACGGAAATTTCATCTCTATGCTGATCCCCAATCTATTTCACCAAATATTCAGCCAGCAATCGCCACTGCTCTGACCCAGCTCTTACAGACCAATCGAGAAAAAATCCTCGCCGAGCTACAGAAAAAAAGCCGCAGTCGCAAATTAGCCATGTGGCTAGACAATGAGCAGAAAGAGCAGGTGCTTCAATGGTGGCAAGCGTTTGCCAAAACACACCGCCTGGCGCGCAATGCGCTTTTTTTTGGCGGCGACTACGAACGCTCATACCCTTGCGGCCATCTACTAGGACAAGTACTCCAGACGGTTCAGAAAGGGCGAAACGAAACCACAGGCCAGGCCATTCCCACCGGCGGGCTAGAGCTCACTTTTGATCGTTACTTAAAAGGCAAACAGGGCCAGCGCCGCATCATGCGCTCCCCGCGCAACGCGTTTGAAATCGGCGATGTCATAGAGCCACCAGAAAATGGGGCCGACGTGTACCTGACGATCAACCATGTATTGCAAGCCATCGCCGAAGAGGAGCTAGAAGCCGGCGTCAAGCGCACGAAGGCCAAAGGGGGCTGGGCCGTTATGATGAATCCGCACAACGGCGAAATTCTGGCCCTCGCGCAATACCCATTCTTCGACCCACAAAACTATGCCTACTACTTCAGTGATCCACAGAAGCTCGATGACACGCGCATAAAAGCCGTCACAGATGCCACAGAGCCAGGCTCGGTCATGAAGCCTATCACGCTGGCTATCGCCCTGCTCGCCAACCAGGAGCTAAAGCGCCGCGGAGAAAAACCATTGATCGACCCCGAAGAAAAAATTGCGGTCAGCGATGGGCGGTTCCCGGGCCGCACAAAACCTCTGAAAGATATTTCTCCAGCTCGTTTTTGCAACATGAACATGGGACTACAGCGCTCCTCGAATATTTATATGGCTACTCTGATCCAGCGCGTCATGGAACGTTTAGGCGCCGACTGGTATCGTAAAACCCTAGTAGATGTATTCGGATTTGGCCTAAAAACAGATCTAGAGGTACCGGGGGAAACGTTCGGTGTGATACCAAGGCCGGGTAAATTGCATCCTAACGGCGCGTTGGAGTGGTCGGGGCCCACTCCTTACTCGCTAGCTATGGGACACAACCTGCAAACCAATAGTATGCAGATGATACGCGCCTACGCGCTCATCGCAAACGGGGGATTCTTTGTGAAACCGACCCTCATTCGGCAGGTGGTCAAAGGTGATGAAATTCTCGTCAACAATACGGCCCACAAGAAACTCGATCGTCATCTGGACCCGGCCATCTGCAAGCGAGTGATCGAAGCGATGCGCTACGTCACCAAGTTTAAACGCGCCGATATCCCAGGCTACACCGAGGCGGGCAAAACAGGCACAGCTGAAAAAGCCATACAAGGCAGCTATGCGCGCGACCAACATTTGACCACCTTCATCGGCTTTGCGCCTGTACAGCATCCAGCTTTTGTGCTTTTAGTCACTATAGACGATCCCGAAAGACACAGCTATCCAGGTATCGGGAAAACACACATGGGCTCCTACGCAGCCATGCCAGTCTTCCGTGAGATCGGCAAACGCGCCCTAGCCTATCTAGGCATAGCCCCAGACGATCCTCACGGATACCCCACTGGCGACCCCAGATACGATCCAGACAAAGCCATCTGGGTAAAAGAATACAAAACCCTTCAGGCACTTTTTGAGGAATGGAACAAGTAGTAAGACCCACCGATAGTGTACAGTTAGACGAACAGAAACCGCCATTTCGCATCCGGAATCTTGCATTCTGGCTGCTATTTTTAATCTTGGCTTTTAATTTCGTTTGCGTCTTTGCAGCTTAGCGTCTAAATTAGCGCCCATGGAACCAATGAAGTTAAAAAAGCTCTTAAAGGACTTACCTGAAATTCAGGTAAAGGGCTCACGCGATGTAGAGATTACTGGCATGTGCGCCAACTCACAATGTGTGGCTCCTGGCGACCTATTCATCGCGAAAAGAGGCGCCTCGTACGATGGCGTGCAGTTTATTTCAGACGCTATATCCGCTGGAGCTACGGCCGTTTTAACCGATATCTACAACCCTTCCATAAAAGTCCCTCAGCTCATCTATCCCAACGTTACGGCGATGGAAGCGCTGATAGCCGCACGGTTTTACGACCACCCTAGCAATCGATTGTTCACGGTAGGGGTCACAGGGACCAACGGTAAAACTACCACAACCTACCTGATCAAACATATGCTTGAGCTACACGGCGATCCTTGCGGCCTCATCGGAACCATCGAGTATGTCGTTGGTCCGCATCGGCACGAGGCCGACCGCACGACACCAGACGTATGCACAAACCAAAAAATGCTTGCGGAGATGGTCAGGCATGGTTGCAAAGCAGCTTCCATGGAGGTCACCTCACACGCCCTCGTCCAAGGCCGCACGAATCAAATTCTCTTTGACGTAGTTGTTTTTACAAACCTGACCCAGGATCACCTAGACTATCACGTCAGCATGAAAGAGTACGCACAAGCTAAAAATCGACTTTTCTGCCGCGCACAAAAGCCAAATGCCCACGCCGTGGTGAATTGCGACGACCCTTGGTTCAAGCACGTGTTAGAGGGCGCTCAGCAGCCGCTCCTTACCTTCGGTATTGACCAGCCCGCCGATCTGCGGGCTAGTGCTATCCACTTAAGCCCAAAAGAGACCCACTTTACGGTACAATACAGGGGCGAATCTGTACGTTTCCGCACGCCTCTGGCCGGTCGACACAACGTTTACAACAGCTTAGCAGTGATCGGTGTAGGCCTATGTAGAGGGATATCGCTCGCAGAGCTGCTACCCACGCTAGCTACATTTCCAGCAATCCCGGGGCGCTTACAGCTTGTACCCAACGCCTTAGATCTAAATCTGTATGTTGACTACGCCCACAAACCTGACGCGATGATCAACGTACTGACCACGCTCAGAGAAGCCACCAAAGGGCGCCTCATCGTTGTATTCGGCGCCGGCGGCGATCGCGACCGTGCCAAACGCCCCTTGATGGGAGCAGCCGCTGAAACTCATGCTGATGTCGCAATCATAACGTCTGATAATCCAAGAAGCGAAAACCCCCAAGCTATCTGTGCAGAAGTTTGTATCGGCTTCCGCAAAGACGTAAAACCAAGGGTGATTGTGGACAGGCGCGAGGCGATGAAACAGGCAATCCGCATGGCTACTAGCGACGATGTTGTGCTAATCGCAGGCCGCGGTCATGAACCACGTCAATTTTTTGCACATCATACAGTCGATTTTAATGACGTTGACGTAGCACAACAAATTTGCACCGAACTAGCTGAGACCCATCAACTATGAGAACTTTACGATGGGCGGGCTGCGGCCTCCTGCTTCTATTGACTGGTTGCTCGCGCACGATCGTCGCCCCTGCCGAACCTTCGCATCTACCACGCAATTATCCGTCTGGCAAAGAGATTCAGCGCGTGATTGCACCCACCCCATTGAAAAAGACCCTACCTCTATTGGTAATCATCGATCCCGGCCACGGCGGTAAAGACCCAGGCGCACGCTCGCGCAGTAAGCCGGTCCAAGAAGAAAAACAACTTGCCTTGGCCACCGCAAAATTTGTGCAGACTTACCTGCAACAACTCGGCATGCGCACACAACTGACCCGCTCGGGTGACACCTTCCTTGAGTTGACAGAAAGAGTGGCCTTTGCCAAAAAGGCAAGGGGCGATCTTTTCGTCAGCGTTCACTACAACTCCACTCCAGATCCAGAAACAGCCGCACAGGGCGTAGAGGTATTTTATTATCAATCTGATAAGGACACGAAACGCACCTTGCAATCCAAGGCGCTAGGGCAGGAGGTGCTCAAACAGATTCTTTCCCATACCAAAAGTAAATCGCGCGGCCTAAAGCATGGAAACTATCATGTGATTCGCGAGACAGGCATGCCCTCTATTTTAGTCGAAGGCGGATTCCTCAATAATGCACAGGAAGCCGCGCGGATCAGACAAACAAGCTTTCAGAAAGAGCTTGCCTGGGGCATCGCTAGGGGCATCGTCGATTACACAACTCATCAGCAAAAAAAATAAAGATTGTCCCCGGCGCGATTCGAACGCGCGGCCTGTTGCTTAGGAGGCAACCGCTCTATCCAGCTGAGCTACGGGAACAAGGAACCAACACGGTAGCCTATCGAACACTTTCGTTCAAACTCTATTGACAGCCCCGCCCAGTGCACAGAAAATTAGAATAATTTTTTGCCTACCCATCACGCCTCAGGCTATATAGGCAAGATGAGCCGAATAGCTTCATGGGCGAGCCTGGAAGACTTTTTGGCGCTATCTCTTCTTATCAATGGCTTTGTTGGATGGCACACCTTCCGTCGAACGGCCTCCTTTCGCGTCGCGGTATTCTCTCCGAAGGTGCAAATCTTATTTTGCAAGCTCAAGCTTTACTTGGGAAAAATTTTTCAGCACTAAATGGGCTATTGCGCGCGTATCGCTTGAGGGGACAGAACAAGCCACTGGCACATAAGAAAACTCGCTGCACGGGCGTACCTCTGGTGGTGGAAAGAAACGGGAAGATCGTCGAAATTCTGCCCAAGTACAAGTACGTCCGCGTACCCATCAAGAAAGCAAAAAAGCTAGCAAAAAAAACGGCTCTTCTTGAAGAATCTGAAGCCTAAATTGAATATAAAATAGCATTCCCTGTACACTATAGGGCATTTTCACCCGCTCGGAGTACACCAATGACTTCCCATCCGCCCGCACAGGCAGCTCCTGAAACGGCCTCCAAAAATGCGCCAAAACTATTTGGAACCGATGGGGTGCGCGGGCGCGCAAACTGCCCCCCCATGACGGTAGAAACAGCCCTCGCGCTGGGTCGCGCGGCTGGCAAACTGTTTCGCCAGCACAGCGGTAAGCACCGTGTTGTCGTTGGCAAAGATACCCGTCTTTCCTGTTACATGTTTGAAAACGCCTTGATTGCTGGACTTTGCAGTATGGGCGTCGATACGCTCATGGTTGGCCCTCTGCCCACGCCAGGCATTGCCTTCATTACGCGCGCCTACCGCGCAGATGCTGGCGTTATGGTCTCCGCTTCACACAACCTCTTCCACGACAATGGTATTAAATTTTTTGATTCAGAAGGTTTTAAACTGCCCGACGAGTGGGAGCGCCAAATGGAGGCTGTAGTGGCGGCTAACGACTTTTCAGGGTGCCTGCCCCCCGACGACCAGATCGGCAAAAACACGCGCGTAGCCGACGCTGATGGCCGCTACATTGAGTTCGCAAAAGCGACCTTCACGAGGAAAAAATCGCTTAAAAATATTCGTATCGCCCTCGACTGTGCCAACGGCGCCGCCTGGCGAGTGGCTCCTCTCATCTTTCGTGAATTAGACGCAGAGGTGTTCGTCTACGGTGCTAGTCCGGACGGCACCAATATCAACGCTCAGTGCGGATCTCTCTATCCGGCGCTGATCCAAAAGGCGGTCATCGAGCATAAGGCCGATGTAGGAATTGCCCTGGATGGCGATGCCGACCGCGTCATCATGGTCGACGAAAATGCACAAATCGTCGACGGTGATACCCTCTTAGCGATCTGCGCACGGGATATGAAACAACGCGGAGTTTTGACACATAACACCGTCGTCGGCACAGTCATGAGCAATTTTGGATTCTTGAAAGCGATGGAAAAGCTCGAGATCGAGGTGATCAAAGCCGAGGTTGGCGATCGTTACGTCATCCAAGAAATGTTGAGCAATGGCCTTAACCTAGGGGGAGAGCAGAGCGGTCACTTAATCTTTCTTGACCACAACACAACTGGCGATGGCTTGGTAGCTGCCTTGCAGGTACTGCGCATCATGGTAGAAACAGAATCGCGCCTCTCAGACTTAGCGGCCGTGATCCGTAAGTATCCTCAGGCGTTACTAAATATCAAAGTAGCTAGTAAACCTACTCTAGACACCCTGAAAAACGTAACGCAAACGATTAGCCAAGTGAGAGAGAAGCTGGGCGATAGCGGACGCGTACTGGTACGTTATTCTGGAACTGAAGCGGTCTGCCGCGTCATGGTCGAGGGCCCCAAACAGGCCCAGGTAAAGGCTTTTGCAGAAGAAATTGGCCATGTCATACGTGCCGAAATAGGATTGGTTTAACATGTGCGGAATTTTTGGATACGTAGGCCCCAACCATGCGGTCGATCTTTGTCTGGAGGGTTTAAAAAAATTAGAATATCGCGGTTATGACTCCGCAGGCATCGCAGGCATACACGACGGCCGCATCGGACACTGTAAAGTAGTCGGCAACATCGCCGTGCTAGCAGAAGAGCTGAACGGCGGTAACCTCGATCTAGACACCGCCATTGCGCAGACCCGCTGGGCCACACATGGCAAGCCCTCCGTTGAGAATGCCCATCCACACTTCGACAACGAAGAGACCTTAGCCGTCGTACACAATGGCATCATCGAAAACTACGAAGCATTACGGCACATGCTCAAAGAGAAAGGCTTTGTCTTCAAGTCCGAGACTGATTCTGAAGTCGTTGCCCACTTAATCGCCTATTTTTACGAGGGAGATATTTTACGAGCCGTGCAGCAATCCTTACCGATGCTGCAAGGAGCTTTCGCACTAGCTATCATCCATAAAGAATTTCCCGGTCAAATCATCGCCGTCGCCTCTGAATCGCCTCTAGCCATCGGCATCGGGCCCGGAGAGGCGTTTATCGCTTCCGACTCGATGGCCCTACGCTCTGTCGCTAAAGAGGTGATTTACCTTGCCGACTGCGAAGTGGCTGTTGTGCGCGCTGACCAGATAGAGACCTTTGATGCCTCGATGTCCAAGATCATCAAGACACGCGAGCTGATTGCTAGCCATGCCGAAGAGATCACCAAAGCGGGCTATGAACACTTCACTCTTAAAGAGATCTTTGAGCAATCGCGCTCCTTGCACAACGCTATCAACAATCGCTTTATCTTAGATTACGGCAAGGCTGATCTGGAGGGACTCGGACTTGAAGTGAGCGATCTTTTGAGCGTGCAACGGATTCTCATCCTAGCCTGTGGTACTTCTTGGAATGCAGGCTATGTAGCTTCGTATATGCTAGAAGATTTAGCTCGCATACCGGTGCAAGTAGAAATTTCTTCTGAGTTTCGCTACAAAAATCCGATTGTGCCCCCAGGTACGCTTGTCATTGCGGTTAGTCAATCTGGTGAAACGGCAGACACGCTAGCCGCCGTGCGCGAGCTGAAATCAAAAGGGGCCAAGGTTCTTGCCGTCTGCAACGTTCACAGTTCCAGCTTGACGCGTGAAGCCACCGGCACACTCTTTCTGCGTGCCGGCCCTGAAATCGGCGTTTGCTCCACTAAAGCATTCACAAGCATGGTTGCCGCGCTGGCGTTGTTTACACTGATGATGGCGCGCATGCGCAGCATGGATCAAGCCAAAGGCCAAGCGTTTCTAATCGCTCTGAAAAAACTTCCACAACAGGTACAGAGCATCCTCGATGCTGCAGAAAGCATCCAGGCCATCGCCAAAAGATATGCCCATTATGACAATTTTTTCTTCATTGGCAGAAAATACATGTTCCCAACCGCTCTAGAAGGCGCACTAAAGCTAAAAGAGATCTCCTACATCAATGCGAATGGCTATCCCGCCGGCGAGATGAAGCACGGGCCCATCGCCCTCATCGGTGAGCAGTGCCCTACCGTGGCCCTGTGCGCCAACGAGAGTACGCTAACCAAGCTGCTCAGCAACCTAATGGAGGTCAGGGCGCGTAAAGGTCCGATCATCGTGATCGCTGAAAAAGGGATGAAGGGGATTGAATCTGTTGCAGATGAAATCATCTGGATCCCACCCACTATCGATGAACTAGCGGCAATTCCGGTAACCGTTGTCACGCAGTTATTAGCCTACTACATCGCTCACGAACGCGGCACTAATATCGACCAACCCCGCAACCTGGCCAAATCCGTAACCGTCGAGTAAAGTTAGCAGCCTCTTGCCCGAAAAGAAGTAAGCTTCGCCAGCTCCTAAGGCAGCTAAGTGGGCACCAATCTGTTTGGTAGTACGATCAACAGACGGGCTCGCGCCGCCGGCTGCGTATAGCACAAGCACGGTTACCAGAAATCCACGCCCAATTTTATCCTACGAAAATGATAGGCAGCCGCCAGACTCGCAAGATTCAATGTCTTGATTTAAGTAGTTGAATAGAGCTTGGCAGGCCCCATGCCTTAAAACAAATAACTTTGCCAGCTTCCTAAGAAAGCTGGCAAAGTTATTAGAAGGCTAAGCTGGCTTGCCCCTATCGGCGCAGCGCAACATAACCCAGAGAGACTAGCACTAGAGCTAGGCATCTAACGCGCACATCTAGCGTCGCAACTGTCTGTAAAGGACCTTGAAGGTAAGATATCCTGCTAGCCAATGGCCTCACCACGTAGTTAATCGCGACCAATTGAGCAAACACAGATGCCACCAAACGTGCTGAGGTAGAGATAACACCACGCCAATCGCCAATTTTACCGACCAATGGCGCCAATGCCTCTGCTAAAGGACTGATAAGCCTGTAGGTAAAGCTATTAAACACGTTCGCTGCAAGCGTAGCTGCTGCAAGCCCTCCACCCAGTTTAGTCCCACGAAAATGGTAAGCACCCACCAACCCTGTAAGCGTAAACGCTCCTAAGATCGTGGCCTGAACGTGAGCAATATTGGGTAACAGCAACTCTTTCCCAACAACTGATGGCTCTTGAGGGTATTGAGTGTGGAACTGAGTATCGAAGAAACTATCACCTGAAGGAACAAGGTGCTGAGGGTTAATAACAGCCCCATCTTGGCTTAAGGCTGCTTTAATCTGCGCTATTGTATAATCAGCATAGCAGCCTTCAACATGGATAGTTTTAATGTTTGAGTTATTATGAAGCACATTTCTTAGAGAAGCGGTAAACGCTTGAGGCGCCTCATTTCCTTCGGCTCTGAGACCAGCTTCGCGGATGAACAAGTGCTCAGCGGCAGCCACGAAAGAAACGTTATCGAACGTGTCTGTGTCGTAAGCAAAATATTGCCATACATTTTTGCCTGCATGCGGCTGCAAAGTTTCCATAATTAAATTTACTGCATCAGCCTCCTCGATCGTAATTGATTTGAGAAGGGCTTCTGGCTGCAACGCTGCGCTACTGTGCGAAGTTGCTTTTGTGTCTACTGGTCCCGATCCATGCATATTTGCCTCATTGTGTTAGTTGGTTTGAACAGTTGATTAGAAAGCCTAATTATATTCGAGTCCTTGAATAGAGCAAGTAAAATAACTCGTAAACTCTCGTCAGGTCGTACCAACTTGAGGCAAGAGAGCGGGATTGCACCCCTCACCTGCGCAGGCACCGCTTTTCAATGGACGAGAAACCTTGCCCACCCCGACTTATTGAGAAGTCACAGTTTACGGACTAGTTCAGACGAGCTGCGCTTGCCCAGCTCGCAAAAGTAGATCTAGCCGGATTTTATTTTTGCAAAATATTTTTCAGTATTGCTCCCAACATTCCCATCGAGAGGCAAATATTTTTTGGCATACCCAGCCGGTTGCGTCCTGTCTTCGTTGCACCTGACGATGAGCTGCGTCAAGGATTCTAAAAAGGGCCGATGACTATCCTAAAACAGGTCTGTTTCTTTTTTTTAGCGGAAGCTATTGCTAGGCTGGAAAACGGCTGTACATCTGGGTGAAGATCCGGTATTCTGCGTATCATGTCTGAGGTGGGCAATGGCGACAAAAAAGCATCAGAGTAGCATTTGGAAAGCGATTTTGCTAGTAGCGGGCACGTCCATTGGTGGTGGTATGCTGGCTATGCCGGTGCTAACCGCGCAGGCCGGGTTTGTACCATCGCTGGCTGTGTATGCGGTGTGCTGGATATTCATGGCATGTACTGGGCTGCTTTTCCTTGAAATCGGCGCTTGGCTGCACCGCGAGGCAAATATTGTCTCTATGGCTTCGCAAACCTTAGGCAAAGCTGGCAAATTTTGCGCCTGGGCTCTGTATCTATTCCTTTTCTACTGCCTTACCTTGGCATATGTGGTGGGCGGTGGCAATTTTTTCGCAGATGTGCTCCTTATACCCTCCTGGTTAGGCGCTTTCGTTTTTACGATCTTGTTCGGTTCGATCGTTTACATGGGTCCTAAATGGGTCGGTCGCATCAACGCCTGGATGGTACTGGCACTGGGGGCCGCCTACGCGACGTTTGTGGTATTGGGCCTCCCCTACGTGCAGCTGGCGCGCTTGCAGACCAGCGACTGGTCCTGGTCTCCCAGTGCGTTGCCAATTGCCTTTGCGGCTTTCGCCTACCAAGGCTCTGTACCAACATTGGCACACTATCTCAATTATGACATCAAAAAGACGCGTATCGCGATCCTCGCGGGTAGTTTCATCACTGTGATTACCTACAGCATCTGGCAAGGGTTAATTTTAGGCATCGTACCGCTTGAGACCCTAATCGAAACCCTATCACAGGGGCAAAGCGCGGTGCATCCTTTGCGTCAGCTGATCGGCAATCCTACTGTATACTTTGTGGGGCAGTTTTTTGCTTTTTTCGCGCTGACTACCTCTTTCTTGGGCGTCACACTGGGACTATCGGACTTTTTGGCAGACGGGCTGAAGATCAAAAAAACGGCTAGGGGGCGGCTCCTCTTGTGCGCCCTTGTTTTTATTCCACCACTGATCTTAGCAGATCTGCATCCGACGGTTTTTCTGCAAGCTTTAAAATTTGCCGGTGGGTATGGCTGCGCGCTGCTTCTCGGCGTTCTTCCTATTTTGATGGTTTGGATCGGCCGCTACAGGCGAAAAATCGAAGGCAAAAGAGTTCTGCCGGGCGGGCGAGTTGTTCTGAGCTTGTTGCTGCTGTTTGTGTTCTTTGAGCTATTCGTAGAAATCAGACGAGCATTCGTCTCATGAGTAGCGGTCCTTGTCAGCTCTTGTTTGGTACAGGATGGCAGACTTGCTAATTTGCCTACTTTGCTATCTGCTGCTGCCTTTACAGGGGCTGGCGTTATCAGAGCTGGAAGTACTCCCCGTAGTTTCTGAAGGGCGCATTCGTCCTCTTGGAGCTGTGCGCGAAGAGAGCCTCTATTTTGTCGTTCCCGCGCGTAATGGCGACTGGTTATCTCTGGACGCGCTTGCGTCACAGAGGAACCGCACCGCTTATTCCACCGATACTTACCAGCGTTTGCAAATGGCGTACCTGTCGCATCCGGACCTAAAACAGATGACCCCGCATCTTTTAGCTGCTTACAAAGAGCTGGCTGGAAGAGCCTACCGCAAGGCCTGCGGCAAGGCATTGACTTATCCTACCGAGCGGCAGCTAAGAGCTGAATTGCTCTACTACGCATTCCCTTGGATTGCGCTAACGAGCGCGCTGTATTTAAGCGCAGCGATTGGTTTGGGCTTGGCTCTGGGCAAACGTAGGTGGTTCAAATGTTCGATTCCTATACTTATTGCTGCCTTTGCCTGCCACACAGCTATCTTAGCGCTACGCTGCTATGTTTTACAGCGCCCCCCTGTCTCCAACATGTTTGAAACGGTGATTTATGTACCTTGGATCGCTGTGATTGCCAGTTTACTTTTACGGCGTGGCCCTCTGCTGCCCTTTGCCGCCAGCATCGTCTCGATTGTGTTACTAACCATCCTGCAAGTGATGAAATTAAATGAACCCATGCAGCCTGTACAGCCAGTGCTTGATTCGCAATTTTGGCTGATTATTCATGTATTGATGATCGTCGGCAGCTACGGCACCTTCCTGCTGAGCGGAGTACTGGGACATTTCTATTTGGTGCAATACGCACGCAAACGAGCCAGCCCAGAACTAGCCACAAGCGTTTTACATACGATGTATTTGGGTACGGCGTTACTCATTCCTGGTACAATTCTCGGCGGAGTTTGGGCGGCGCAGAGCTGGGGGCGCTTCTGGGATTGGGACCCAAAAGAGGCATGGGCCTTCGTCACGGCGTGCACCTATTTGCTCTGTATCCACGCCTACACGTTCCGTAAGATTGGGGACTTAGGGTTGGCGGTTGGTTCCGTAATCGGTTTGATGATTGTGAGCTTCACTTGGTATGGCGTGAACTACATTTTGGGAACGGGCTTGCACAGCTATGGTTTTGGATCGGGCGGAGAATTTTACTACTACGGATACTTAATTGCAGAGGTGCTATTTTTAACGCTTTGCGTTTTTCCAGCGCTAGCCTATGTTGAAAAAAAATGAGTGATAAAATATGGGCGTATACGGATAATGCGCCGTTGCATTTTTAACATTAGGGACACATGAAACAGATTAAGAGTGAGAGACTAAAGAAACTGGAAGCTGAGCTACAAGATTTGGAACGGTGGTTAAAATTGGGGTTAGTACCTAAAAAGGACGTCCCCAAACACCAGGAAGAAATCGAGTCAGTACGCGGCAAAATCGACGAAGAGAAAGAGCGTCTCCAGTTTCTTAAGGAGAGCGGCGAAATTGAGGAGTATGTCACTCCGAAACGTGGAGCCGGTCGCACCGTTTACACCGAACTCCCCACGATCCCCGACATCGATATGGCAGAATCAGGCACCGAATCTCAATTTGACGTCGATACAGAGAATTTTGGCACAGAGACGTCTGTCATTGCAGAAAGCGACGACGACAGCGATGAGGAGACAGTCGCAGCCTCTGCGGAAGGGGATGACGACGAGGAGGAAGAAGAGGAAGAAGAGTCGTACTTCTCCGACAAAAATCGTTGGCGTCGCGGCGGCATCGTAGATCCCGATGCTGATGAATGGTAGCACAGAGATTCAGGATAAGGAACGCAGCAATTCTCTGAACGGCTACTGCTCCCTCTATTTTCACGTGCCGTTTTGCCGCCATAAGTGTGACTACTGTCATTTTTTTGTGTTGCCTGACCGCGAGCATTGGAAAGACGACCTACTGCAAGGGTTCCGACTGGAATGGGAGCGCATTCAGCCAAAGCTGCAGGATCGCACCATTGTTTCTGTCTACTTTGGAGGCGGCACGCCGTCGCTATTTGGGCCAGAGCGCTTGCGGCGCTTGCCGCTTGACCTGAAAGGGATCGAGGTAACGCTTGAGGCGAATCCAGAGGAGATCACCTCCGAGCTGATGTGTGCCTATCGCGAAGCGGGGATTAACCGCGTAAGCATCGGCGTGCAGTCGCTAGACGATCAGCTGCTGAACACGCTCTCGCGGCGTCATAGTGCTAAGGCCGCCGTCGAGGCTGTTTATCGCACGAAAGAGGCCGGCATAGAAAATATATCCATCGATCTCATGTATGAGCTGCCGGGGCAGTCTTTGGCAACCTGGGAGCAGACGCTAAATCGAGCCTGTCAACTTCCAATCTCTCATCTATCGCTTTACAATTTGACCATTGAACCAAACACCGCTTTTTTCAAACGCCAGCAGCAGCTGCAACCTCTGCTGCCCGATGCCGAAAGCGCGCGCCAAATGTACGAGATGGCGATAGAACGACTCGGTGCAGCAGGGTTAAAACAGTATGAGGTATCGGCTTTCGCCAGAGACGACCTAATTTCCGTACATAATACCGGCTACTGGTCGGGCCGTCCTTTTTTTGGTCTAGGCCCTTCCGCCTTCAGCTATTGGGATCATCAGCGTTTCCGCAACGTCGCGCACCTCGGCAAATACCTCAGTAAGTTGCAAGTTGGCGAATCACCGATTGATTTCTCTGAAGAGTTGGCGCCCGATGCGCGGCGCCGCGAGCTGCTGGCGATTGGCCTACGGCTGAACCGAGGAGTCAGCTTGGAGATGTTTCAGGCAAACTACGGAATATTGGACCAAGAAGTCCTAAACCAGCTAAAAGATTTGCAACGACTCGAGCTTGTTGTTTTTGAAGAAGAGGGCGTGCGTCTTTCTGATAAGGGACGGCTCTTTTACGATACGGTAGCTGAAACGATCATATGAAAAAAAAGAGTGTACTCGCTTTTTTTGCGCGTGAACACGGGCTAAGCGGACTGTCAGCCCTGATTGACTCAGACCGTTATGAGCCGGTTTGCGTCGTCACGCATAGATTCCTGCCTCGCAGTGAGGAGCCGCAGAAACTACAACGACCTGACTTTGGCGATTATCAAAAATTGACAGCAAAGCATGGAATTCCTCTCTACACCGTAGACACAAACAAAGAGCAAGAACTGGTAGAGGAGGCCCTCTCAGAGATCCCCTTCGATCTCGTCGCGTCTATTAGCTGGAGGCGACTGATTCCTATATCCTTGCTAAGACGAGCCACTTTTGGCGGGGTCAATCTGCACAGAGGGCGCCTTCCAGATTATGCTGGCGCGCAGCCGATCAAGCAAGCCCTTGCACATGGCGACACTAGTATCGCTATATCAGCGCATGTTCTAGCCGAAAAGATCGATACAGGCGAAGTGCTGTGCCACATAGAGCACCCAGTGTGGCTGAGTGAAGATCTCTCACAAGCAGCCAACATACAGCGCATCAAACAACAGCTCACGCCTTATTTTGGCCCCCTGCTCATTCAGGCGCTGAATAAGAAATCATCAAACGACTGTTTTTAGGAGCAGCCTAAAAACAAAAACATCGCCGGCTTCTTATCAATATTTGGTAAAGGGCTTTTTTTCCAAGTAGCTACTGCCTGTGTGAGTAGGCCTTGTGTGGGTAAAGTAAGGTCCCAGGCTACGCAAAGACGTGTTTGGGCGGGAAGATTCTCTAGAATGTATTCGAGCGTTTTACGGTTCCTGTAAGGAGCCTCAATGAATAATTGTGTGGCATCGTCGAGCCGCGAGCGCTTTTCCCAGTTCTCGAGTTGATCTTGTTTGAAATAGCCGTGAAAGGTAAAGCGCTGTCCAGGAAGACCTGAAAGGATCAGCGAAAGTGTAATAGCGGAAGGGCCAGTAAATGCCTGTACCAAAATGCCGGTCTGCCGAGCTCGCGCGACCAAACCGGCTCCAGGATCGGCGATACAAGGCAATCCGGTATCGCTGACTAATCCCCACCGCTCACCTCTTTTCAGCGGCTCCAGCAAGAAATCGTAGTCTGCCTCTTTGGTGTGTTCATTGAGTTCGGAGATAGGGATCTGCACAGCCGGCTTTTTTGTTTCAAAACGCCCCAGGTAGCGCCGACCGCCCCGCTCACTTTCGGCGATCAAACCGTCGAGAGTCGCAACCGCCTTATCCACACTCGCGGGCAAAAACAGTTGATGATGAGCATGCTCTCCGAGCAGGTTAGGTAACAGTAATAGCATTCACACCACCAGTTTGGCTAATAAACGATCTAATAAAAGTTGTTGTTCTGCGCCACTATTTTTGGCGCGAAGTTCGGTATCATCGATGGCTAACAGACCTCGCCGTAGACGCTCTAAACCATAACCTCGAGCCATCTCTACATGATTTTGCAGGATCCTGCCTTTCATGTAGGGAAACTCCTGCGAGACTAGATCAGGCCCCCCGGAGTTTAGGAAGCAGTAGACATTGAGCTCTGTATGAAATTGCGCGCGCAGCGCGTAAATGAGGGCTAGTAGGGCAGCCCCCTCATCGATCAACGCTTGCCCGATGCGAAAAGCAGTGGCGGCCTGACGACGAAAGATGGCTTCGCTCAGCTGCCAGATGGTGTCGATATTGACGCGCGTACATAGCAGCGAGACATCCTCTAGCGTCAGAACTTGCCGTTCGTCGGCGTAGCAAGAGAGCTTAATCAGCTCCTGCCGAAGTACGGCCTGATCATAGCCGGAGTGCTTCACAAGGGCTGTCGCAACCGCTGAAGGAAGATTTTTACCCTCTTTAACAGCTTCTTGCTGCAACCAGGTAATGGCAGCTGCCTCTTTTTCCCAGGGCTTTTTGTCAGCTACAGCTAGGATCACGCCCGCTCTCTCTGCGTGCTTATAGAGAGTGGTATTTGCAGCTAGGGACTCGCCCGAAAGAATCAGCGTCACGCGTGGATTGAGTGCCTGCAGGTAAGCATCGAATCCTTTATTCTTTTTTATGCGGTCGAAGCGTCGAACTAAGATTACTTTGCGGCGCGTCAAAAAAGGGACGGTGTTGAGCTCGCCAATGATGGGCTCTAAAGCGCTGCTGTCCCCATCGAAAGAGGTACAAGCTAAGCTAGGCGTAGGCTCACCTTTCAACAAGTGATTCAGTAGGCACGCCACTGCCCGTTCGCGGTCAAATTCCTCTTTGCTCAGGACTACATAAGCCGGAGCAAGCTGCTCTAGAGTGCAGGCTTGTACGTGTCGTTCGAAAGAGGCTAGGTCCGTGTATTTCATGCCTAAACAGCTTAGACCCTTCTAGGCCCAATTGTCAACGCTATTTGACGGGTCGTGAGATCGATCATCAACGAGCCGATCATGCTCGAACTTTGGCGAGTTTTTTCACTCCAACCTTGGATTTTCCCATCGCTTTAGCCTTCGCTACCTTTGCTTTTGGTCCCACCTTCGGTTTTGCTAATGTCTGAGCGCTAGCAACTTTCGTTTTAACACCGATCTTTGCCTTGGCTGCCTCTAGCTTCGCCACTTTAGTACCAGCCTTGTCAACCTTTGGCTTCGCTACCGCAGCACCAGCCTTCGTTTTAGTAACCTTCGGTTTGGCAGTAGTACCGGCCTTGACTGCCTTTGTTGCAGCCGGCTTTCCTTTGTTAGCCGCCAAAGCCACCGGCACGCTCTCCATTTCGATACCAAAAAGAACTGAAAGATCGCCCTCTTGTAGGGCATTTTCGGCCGCCTGAGCAGGTTGGAACGCCTGGTCTCTAACCGAAATGAGATCGATGTGGTCCACATGTCTAAGAACAAACAGCCAATCAGGCCTGGAGTCCAGCGAAGCACCCACGCCATATAAAACTGCGGCAATGTGCTTGCACATGTACGCACTGTCTGGACAAGAGCAGCTCATAGAAATATCCTGGGGTTTCGGAAACAAGCCCCCTCTTTTTCCGTCATGATCTGCATTACAGCTTCGGAGAACTTCCCTTGCAACAGCTCGATAAGAGAGTCAATTTTCCCCGCGCAGGCCTTCACAAGGGCTTTCCATCTCGCAGCGGGCATCGGCTGAACTTCGATTACGATCTGGTAAACAAATGATCCAGCCACCTGTGCGACAACGCGGCCTTTGGTGATTTGCAAATCAAAAACAAGTCCACTGCGCACATACGTACGACCGCGAGGAAGGCGGTTTTCGTAATCGCTATAGGTGTCGAGATTTTCGCACCAAGCTCTTCCCCAAAAGGTTTTAGCAATTTTAAGCCCTTCGATCACTACAGGATTGAGAGTCACGCCCTTTTTTGCTTGGGCTGCCAGCATTTTAGCGGCCTTAGCTCGTCTCTCGGCAACGGGCACATAGGCAAGCCAAAGACTATTTTTTTTCGAACGCCCACGACTTCTGTTATAATGTCCCATACTAACCGTCGCCTATTGCTTTTTGGATGTCGAGTGAAACAATGTTAAGTAATTCTTCGTCTGATATTTCTGTGAGCAATAATTCGTTTTCTCCTTCCAAAATTTTCTCGGAGATATTTTTTTTTGAATTGATGAGGGTGTCAATTTTTTCTTCGATTGTTCCTAGACAAATGAATTTATGTACGAGCACCGGATGCTGTTGGCCGATTCTGTAAGCGCGGTCGGTGGCCTGATTTTCGACCGCAGGATTCCACCAGCGGTCAAAATGCACGACGTGGGTGGCACGCGTGAGGTTGAGGCCTGTGCCACCGGCTTGGAGAGAGAGCACGAAGAAAGGCGGCCCCTGCTCCATCTGAAAACTGGCGACCAGTTCGCTGCGTTTTTTCATAGCCGTGCTGCCATCCAGAGTGAGACCCTCGCGTCCAAAAACTTTTGTCAGGTGAGAGGCAATGGCGGGAATAATCTCGCGGAACTGGGTAAAGACGAGTACTTTTTCTTGTTTAGCTGCAATCTCTTGGCAGATCTCCCGCAAACGCGCGAATTTGCCACTAAGATTTTCTGTGTATTCGCCGTAACCCAGCAGCTGTGTCGGATGGTTGCAGATCTGTTTAAAGCGCATGAGGTAGGCTAAAATAAGCCCGCGACGCTCTAGCCCAGCAGTCTGCTTAAGTTGTCGCACCAATTCCTCAACGGACCGTTGGTAAAGACGAACTTGCTCTTTGCTGAGCAGGCAAAAGGTTTGCATTTCAGTTTTGTCAGGCAGATCGGAGATAATACTTTTATCGCTCTTCAGCCGCCTCAAAATATAGGGCTGGGTCAGACTGCGCAACACGGAGGCAAAGTGCACGCCAGCTCTCTTGGAATAGGTGGTAAACGCTTTACTGCCTCCCAGTAATCCCGGGGACGTAAAATCAAACAATGACCACAAATCGCTTAGCCGATTCTCAATCGGCGTACCGGTTAGCACAAATCTTACTTGGCTTTTAAGTTCTTTGACCGCACGCGTCTGTTTAGTGCCTGGATTTTTGATCAATTGCGCCTCATCCAAAACCAAGAGGTCCCAATCTACCTTCTGGAGCCATGTTAATCGATGTGTCAAAGCATAGGTCGTGATGACGATATCAATCTGCGCCAGCTGTTCCTCGCCCCCGTACCCACCTGCCAAAGGGTGCACCAGCAAAATCCTGAGTGTGGGCGCAAACCGCGCCGCCTCTGCTTGCCAGTTGCCCAGCAAAGAAGCAGGCACGACCAGCAGATGTGGCCTGCGAGGCGAACCTGTTTGGCTCTTCACCAATAAGAAAACAGAGAGCACTTGTATCGTTTTTCCAAGGCCCATATCATCCGCTAAACAACCGCCTAATTTAAGCTGATAAAGTAACCACAGCCATTTCACACCAGCTCGCTGATAGGGCCGTAACGTGCCTTTTAGAGAGTGCTGCAAAGCTAGTTCGATCGAGTCCTGAACGGTCTCCGGGTTACGCAATTGATCCAAAAGGTCTTTAAACCAGCCCCCAGCGGTGACCTTGGACCACTGCACGAGCGTCTCAGCATCTTCAGTCGTTTGCGCAACCAGATTGCGCTCAGACCCCGCTAATAACCGCAGGCTTTCCGACATGGACAGCCCCTCACTCATAGTTGCGCTAAGCGTACTCCAATGCGACAGCATCTTCTGCAGCTTCTCACGGTCAACCTCCACCCACTGGCCCTTAAACTTGAGTAGGTCACCCGAGGAGTTAAGGAACAACGATTCCCAATCCTCTATCGAAATTCGCTCCCCGTCAGCCAGCATCAACTCCACACTAAAATCTAATAAAGTGTCCAAGCCGATCACGGAAGGTGGTTTTGCTCCCAAGGTGACCACCACCTTAGCCCGCGGGGGGCTCTGCGCTCTCCACCAGTTGGGTAAGTGCAGCACGATGCCGCTCGACTCCATGAGGGGGGTCTCTTTCAAGAACCGATGAGCTTCGTGCGCCGTCCAAGAAAGTGCCTGAAAGATTGAACCTGAATCAACCAGCTCCTTGACCAGGCCGCTCTGACTGGCGGCCTTTTGCACGGGCAAAAGCAGCGCCAGCAAGGCGGCATGATTTTTTTCACCCGCGTACTCTTGCAAAACCCGCTTTAAAGGTAGGTGCTGTGGCTGCGCAGCTTGGGACAGCTGGGTGGTGTAGGTGGCCAAAAAAGCAAAAGGCCTCGCTTCGTTAGCCTTGTTCTCGGCCAAATGAAAGCAAACCCTCCCTACCAGATTCCAGCGTGAATTTAGCTGTTGTAGGTACTGCTGCACATCGACGGAAAGATTGTGCAACTCCGCCTTTAGCGACATAGCCAAGCTTTTCCAAAGCGCGTAAAGTACTGATTCGTTGAGATACTCGCTGCCTCGTAGACCAAAGGAACGCCCCACCATCTCCTGCAATTTTGCCTCGTCCGGTAAAGGGATCTCGAGGGACTTTTCTAAAGCAGTCCCGGGAGCAATTTTGCACAGCTGCGCGACGAATTGTCGCGAAAAAGTTTGCCAGAATAAAAAGCTAGCCGGCAGAGAAAAGGAGAAATCCTGGATTCCTAAGTGGAGCAAACCCTTTGAGACATCGCTAGCAAATAAACTCCTGATCTCTTCCGCTTCAGAAATCCGCAGGCGTTCGCTCGCTTGACCGCCCTCATTAAGGTACACATGTCCCTCGGGAGACAAGGCCAACTCCACAGAAATTTCTTGATCTTTTTCCACATATAAAATTGTTAATTACTAGGTCGGAATTCTATAATAGTACATAACATTACTTCAAGCGCAGACCCTGTTCAACCGGCATTTACCGCTAAAAAAAACTACCTCGGAGGAAGCTAAAAACGGGCTTAGTTTGTCGCGAATTCATAGTCTTGGTTACCGATAAGGAACCCAGTAAGGCCGACAACCTATTCCAGAGCTGCTCAAGGTGGTTTTTTTGAACGAGGACTGCTGGGCCAATCTTGCAAATTCTGGCCATCGACTGTATTGAGGGAATCAGTTACTATCCCAAAAAAAGACACCTCAGGGGGAAAAATGGCACAAGCGGACATCGGGCTCATAGGCCTTGCTGTAATGGGGCAAAACTTAGCGTTAAATATCCACGACCACGGCTTTAAGATTGCGGTGTTCAACCGGACAGTTGAGAAAGTGAATGAGTTTTTGCAAGAGGCTGCCAAAGGAACCGACGTTATAGGCACACGCAGTCTTGAGCAGCTTTGCAAAAGTCTCAAGCGTCCGCGACGGGTTATGCTTATGGTGAAGGCGGGCGAAGCTGTTGACAGCTTTATAGAGCAGCTTTTACCTTATCTAGAGCCCGGTGACATCATCATCGACGGCGGCAATAGCTACTACGAGGATACGGAACGGCGTTGTCGAGAACTGAAAGCCAAAGGGCTATTCTTTGTAGGCACAGGAATCTCTGGCGGTGAAGTGGGCGCCAGACATGGCCCTTCGATTATGCCTGGCGGTCATATTGAAGCTTGGCCTCATATTAAAGAAATTTTTCAAGGTATTTCTGCCAAGGTCAACGGTAACGAACCATGCTGCGAATGGATCGGAGAGGGCGGTGCGGGCCATTATGTAAAAATGGTGCACAATGGCATCGAGTATGGCGACATGCAGCTCATCTGTGAATCTTACGAACTGATGAAAACCGGTCTAAAGCTATCTTACGACCGTATGCACGAGGTCTTTAAACAATGGAATATGGGCGATTTAGACAGCTATCTCATCGAAATCACTGCCGAAATCATGGCATACAAAGATGAATCTGGATCGGCCATGGTCGAGAAAATTCTCGACACAGCCGGGCAAAAAGGGACCGGGAAATGGACTGGGATAGAAGCGCTTCATCTGGGTATACCCGTGACACTGATTGGCGAAGCCGTTTTTGCGCGCTGCCTTTCAGCGCTTAAGGAGGAGAGGGTACGCGCCTCTAAGAAGCTGACGGGCCCCAAAGTGCAATCCGTCGCCGACGCCGATGCATTTTTAGACAACCTGGCGAAAGCACTATACGCCTCTAAAATTGTTAGCTACGCACAAGGATTTATGCTCATCCGTGAAGCGGCGAAAACGCATGGTTGGCAGATTAGCTACGGTACGTTAGCAGCGATTTGGCGAGGGGGCTGTATTATCCGCAGTCGCTTCCTTAACATGATCACCGAAGCCTTTCAGCAAACGCACGAGCTGGAAAGCCTGCTAATCGCGCCCTTCTTCTGCCAAGCTCTTGAGCAAGCGCAGATAGGTTGGCGTGCGGTTGTTGCTCAGACAGCTCTGTGGGGAATCCCAGCGCCTTGCCACACCACCGCTTTGTCTTTCTACGATGGCTACCGTTCAGCGCGCCTGCCTGCAAATCTTCTGCAAGCGCAAAGAGACTATTTCGGTGCACACACCTATGAACGCATCGACAAGCCTCGCGGGGAATTTTTCCACACCGACTGGGCAGGCACCGGAGGAAAAGTGAGCTCCAACGCATACCAGCTTTAGCAAGCAGGATAACTAGCTAAACTTCAGGTTTTTTCCTGGATTTAGACTGGTCTTTGCACTCGAAAATTTGGAAAACGATCTCGTCTACGCTCAGATCTGAGGTGTCCACGACAAACGCATCTTTTGCTTTTTTGAGAGGTGAGATTTCGCGAGTGGAATCGAGGCGATCTCGTTCGGAAATTTCCTGCATCACCTGTTCCAAGGTAAGACCATCGGCTTCTTGAGGGCGCTCTTGTTGAATCTCTAACAAGCGCCTCTGGGCACGCACTTCAACGCGGCCAGTCAAAAAAATTTTAAGGTCCGCGTCGGGAAATACCACGGTCCCCATATCACGCCCCTCAAACACGACGTTAACGCCCTTGGCCAGCTCACGCTGAATAAAGACGAGCTTATCGCGCACTGCGCTAAGGGCAGCTATCTGCGAAACGTGCGACGTTACATCGCGCGAACGGATCTGATCTGTCACATCCTCGCCATTCACCACATAGCGACGACCTACACGATGGATACGCAGATCAAAATCACAGGAATCTAAAAACTTTTGTAAAGCTTCTAGATTATTGATGTCGATTTGACTTTTGATGATGGCATAAGTGAGGGCTCGATACATCGCGCCCGTATCAAAGTAAATATACCCCAACGCTTCTGCAAGCTTGCGCGCAATGGTGCTTTTTCCAGTCGCTACTGGACCGTCGATGGTAATGATCATAAGTCACTCTTGGTTGAATTCCGCACTATAACGGATCGATAATAAAGGATAAAGAGGCGCGGACGGTGGCCCGACCGACATTTGCTCTATTACCGCGGGGCTTGTGCGCGAAGCGAGGTAATCGAGCTGTGACGGCAAATCGCACGTACCTTCAAAAACTTTCACAAGTCAGGCAAAACTCAAATCAGCAAAACACCCGAAAATGCCCTCCCCAAGAGGGCCGGCAAGAACTGGTCCAGACAAGCTCAAAAAACAATTCGATTATACCGAAGCCAACCGTAGCGTTGACGTTGAGACCTGCAAAACAACAGTACCGCACGCTTTTACCGAGATCGCAGAAAACCCCCCGCTATCTTTTAAGGGACAGACTATATAAAGCTCATCTAGCTGCCTCGTGATCCGCAGACTCTCCAACCGGCTCGTAGTAAACTGTCGATTTTGACAGCCCCAAAGCTTCACGTTGAGCCGAAACCGTTAGAGGCTCGGATCCGCGCTGTCAACCAGCGCTCGCTTCTCACTCGAGGTCCAGGTCGCATTTTTTTAGCCAATCTAGTTGCATCTCTAGTCGGCCTATTTTTTCGTAGAGAATCTTTTGATCCTCCTCCGCACTTACCGCTTTTTTCTGGCAGCCGTCCTCGAACACTGAAAGCAAGCCTTCCAAGGCTTGCTTTTTCCACTTCACCGCCTGTACGGGGCTAATACTGTGTTCTGAGGCGATCTCAGCCAAAGTTTTGTCATGCCGAAGGGCCGCTGTTGCCACCTTGGCTTTGAACGAGGCTTAAAGTAAGTCCTACGTTTCTTCATAAAGCTCCTTTTCCAAGTGGGAGCGTATTATCTTATTCCCTTGTCCAGTTTTTGGGGGCATTACAAATAATAGATTTAATATCAAATGCTTATGTTTTATGTTGCACGTTTCTTACCGCCCCCGCTGTTTAAGTTACGCGGGGGCTAACAAGCGGCTAAAAACGCGCTTTCTCAAGGGATTTTTTTCTGTTAAAAGCTCAAATCGCTTCAGGTTATCCTCTTAGTCGTCCTCTTGCTGGGAGGCGTGGGGGTTAAATCTGGGCTAATTCAAACAAGGCACGCTGCAAGGCAGATGCCAGCTTTTCCGGGTTTTGCGTGGGGATTTTTGTAAAATCGAGATAAATGACAGGATGCTTTTTCCAACCGTAATCTGTTTTATGTATATGAAATTTTTTGAACAGCTCTCTCACCTTTAAAAATCGCTTGGAGCGTGCTCAGGCCTTTTCAGTACAGGTAACGAAGATATTCAACCATCTCCACTTTAATACACCTGGGTCCAATAGATCGAGTTTTTTAAGGAAATGCCAGCGACTTAGGCTCTTTAGACCAATCGAAAAACTTCTAGCACTCAAACCCCAGTACTTTTCATCAGGAAGTAGAATAAAGGAACGCTGAGGATCATGGAATCAAAGATATCCAGCATGCCGCCAAGGCCTGGAAGGCTGCTGCTATCTTTTACGCCTGCGTCGCGCTTGAAAAGCGATTCTAGTAGGTCTCCGATCTGTCCTACCGTGCCAAGGCACAGGCCAAAAACCAGGCACTGAGCCATAGATAATTGTAGACCCTCGGGTTGAAAGGCGGGGACAAAAAAAGCCGCGGCAAGGGCAAAGCCTAACCCTCCTAGAGCACCCTCAACCGATTTTTTAGGGCTGATGGCGGGGGCCAGAGGGATCTTGCCCCGCCATTTTCCCAGAATATAAGCGCCTACATCGGTCATTTTTGTAACCACTACTGCATAGATCAGCCACCAGCGGCCATCTTGGGCTAGCTCCTGGAACGGAAAATAGGCGATGCACAACAAGTAGCTGAAGGACACGGCGATGTAAAAAAATCCAAAAAGAGTGATGGCCGAGTTGGCGATGAGGTCTTGTTGAGGCCGCTGGTAATTTTGAAAGAAGAAGACCAGAACACCAGCTAGAAAGACCACTGCGTGCAAATTCTCCAACTCGTGGTAACGTAACGAAAAAAAGATAGCCACCAGGTAAGCCACCGTCATCCAGAAGCCTATGCGCACGAAGGGCGCGTAACCGCGCGCGATCGCCATCTCGTAGTATTCCCAGATTGCCATCCCCACAAAAGAGGCGAGAGCGGCCAAAAAGAGCCACGAGCCAAGCGTGTGGTGAGACATCAACGCCAAGGCCAAAAACAGGAACATGGCTATGGTCCCAATAACTATACGCTGAACGACTCGAATTGAAATATTTTGCATCATGAACCTAACCGTCTTTGGCGGTGTTGATAAACCTGGACCGCCTCCAGGAGATGTCCCGGAGTAAAGTCAGGCCAGAGGACGTCTGTAACGTAAATTTCGGAATAGCAGATTTGCCATAGCAAGAAATTGCTAACACGCATTTCGCCGCTAGTACGGATAAATAACTCAGGATCGCCCCAACGAGCAGTATCAAGATGGTCTGCAATGGTTTGTTCCGTAATTTGTCCTGGGGAAAGCACGCCATCGACAGCCTCCTGAGCGATTTTCGTAACCGCACGCCTGATCTCGTCGCGGCTGCCGTAATTAATAGCAAGCACCAGGGTCAGCTTGTCTCCTTCGCGGCCAACGGTTTTGGCTTGCTCGATGAGCGGCAGGATTTCGGCAGGAAGGCCTGATAGATCACCAATAACATCGAGGCGCACCCCAAACTCCTGCAGTTCTTCGCGGCATTGGGTAAGATTTACTTTCAGCAAATACATGAGGTATTCCACCTCTTCTGGACTGCGCCGCCAATTTTCTGTGGAGAAAGAATAGAGGGTAAAAGTGCTGATGCCAAGTTCAGAGGCAGCCTGCACGATATCTCGTAGCATTTGCGCGCCGCGTTGGTGCCCTTTTACAAGATCTAGATCACTTTTACGCGCCCAGCGCCTATTGCCGTCCGGAATAATCGCGATGTGCTTAGGAATGCGTGTAGGGTCGATAGAGGCCAACTGTTCCGGCTGAAAAATAGGCTTACGCTGGTTGGTCTGCACGTCCTCTCCTTAATTGTCTCTTCATGGGCAAGCCTGCCACTGTTGACAAACTCGCAAAGTTGCCACCCGGGCTTTAGGTTTTCAGAACCTCCATAAAGGCTCTTTGAGGAATGGATACTTTGCCGATTTCTTTCATTTTCTTCTTTCCTTTTTTCTGCTTTTCCCAGAGCTTACGTTTGCGCGAGATATCGCCACCGTAGCATTTGGCGGTAACGTTTTTAGAAAGAGCGCTGATAGTTTCCCGCGCGATAATTTTGCCACCGATCGCCGCCTGAATAGGCACTTTAAACAGCTGCTGTGGGATCACATCTACAAGTTTGGCGCAAACAGCTCTTCCTTTTTGATCAGCTTTAGAGCGGTGCACCAACACAGAGAAAGCGTCTACAGGTTCTTCGTTAACGCGAATTTCTAATTTAACCACATCGCTTTTCTCATAGCGATTGAATTCATAATCGAAAGAACCATAGCCACGGGTAATGGATTTAAGCTTATCGTTGAAGTCGATGATGATTTCCGCAAGCGGGAGGTGATAGGTCATCATAAGGCGATGGGCATCCATCGTGTCGGTTTTTACGCACTCGCCACGCTTCTCCATGCCGAGGTTCATCACCGCGCCCAGGTATTCGTTGGGCACCATGACGTGGCAAGTCATGTAGGGTTCCTCAATTGATTTGATGTGCGCAGGGTCAGGAAAATGCGCAGGATTATCGATCTCTTTGGTCGTGCCGTCATTCAGGTGCACAAGATAGATAACGCTTGGTGAGGTGGAGATGATGTCCAGATCAAATTCACGCTGTAGCCGCTCAAACACAATTTCCAGATGTAATAAACCAAGGAAACCGCAGCGAAAACCGAAGCCAAGGGCTTGGCTACTTTCCTGCTCGATATGCAAGGCAGAGTCATTGAGCTGCAGTTTTTCCAACGCGTCGCGCAAGGCTTCAAAGTCCGAAGAATCAACTGGATAAATGCCGGCGAATACCACCGGCTGTACGAGCCTAAAGCCCGGTAAAGGCTCTACATGAGCCCCCTTTTGCATCGTGATGGTATCGCCGATTTTCACATCGGTTGTCTTTTTGATACTAGCGACGAGATAACCCACCTCGCCAGGCCGCAGGACCTCTACGGGCTTTTCACGAGGCGAAAAAACGCCTACCTCTAAAACTTCGAAGCCCTTGTCGCTGACCATCATCTTAATCAGCGAGCCTTTGCGGATGGACCCACTGAACACTCTGACATAGACCATCACGCCCCGGTAAGCATCGTAGTGTGAATCGAACACCAGAGCGCGCAAATGTTCATCCTCCGGCTCTGCAGGCTGGGGTACATCCGTGACGATGCGCTCAAGAATCTCTTCACAATTCAAACCCGATTTAGCGGAGCAGCAAACAGCATTTGTCGCATCAATGCCAATAACCTCTTCGATCTGTCTTTTAGCGCTAGCGACATCCGCAGCAGGCAGATCGATTTTGTTGATGATAGGTAAGATTTCGAGATTCCGCTCAAATGCAAGCAATACGTTAGCTAAAGACTGCGCCTGTACTCCTTGAGCCGCATCAATCACGAGTAAGGCCCCTTCGCAAGCGGCCAATGAGCGCGAAACTTCGTAAGTGAAGTCGACGTGTCCGGGCGTGTCGATGAGATTAAATTGGTAAACTCGGCCCTCTTTGGACTGATAATACATGGTTACAGGGTGCGCTTTGATGGTGATACCACGCTCACGCTCCAGGTCCATGTCATCCAGGACCTGTGCCTGCATGTCACGCGCCTCTACTGTGTGAGTTAGCTCTAGCAGCCTGTCCGCTAGGGTTGACTTGCCATGATCGATGTGGGCGATGATGGAAAAGTTTCGAATCCATTTGGGGTGATAATCAAACATGCAAATATCTAAACGCCGTTAATTTAAGTAAGAGGCGAGGATAATGCATCGGGGAGATGTTTTCAAGGAGTGCCAATACGCTTACAGCAGCCCCCGCTTAAAAAAAGAAGCTGCCCGACTCTGATGCGGCTATCAGCATCCATAGCCAAGACGCCGCAAACCAAGCCCGCTGCCCTCGCTGAGCGAATTTCTTTTTTGGCGCGAACTGCTGAATGCGCTATTTTTTTACGGTGTTGATCGGCCCCCTTTCATTGATCCAGACGGAAAGGCCTTCAGGGTATTTGTAAAGATTGGAATAGCCCATTGTCACAAGACGATCTATCATGTGTTGGCTCATTGGGCAGCTAGCGCTCCAGCAATAGACAACGATAGGGGCGTCTTTTTTAGGCAGGATAACGCCGATTGCTTGTTCTGCCGAGTTATAAGGCAAAATGATGGCATTCTCGATACGCTGCCCATTGTCATATGCTGGTGTTCTAGCATCGACAATGACCAAATTTGGCACCGTTGCGATCAGTTGCTTTAATTGGTTGGTGTTCACCTCAGCATAGCTCGAAGCCGCCTGCGCTGTGAAAGGACACAATGCGATCACTACAAGAGAAATCCACTTGAACATACTAGCCTCCAGTTTATAGATCCTACTTTTAGTCATAATCCGTTTCGGCTGATTTGTAAATGTCTTCTTTAGCCCTTCCATCCTAAATTCGGACAGCAACTAAGGAAACACAAGACTGACTGTGGTTTAGGTGCTATTCTGACTTAGCGGAGCAGTAAGCCAGCCGCCCGCCAGCCATACCTGCCGCCTAAAAGGCGGGGAGGAATAAAAAAGCTTAGCGAAAAGACTGGAAGAGGGATGGATAGCGCCTCGCCCACATATTGACAGATAAAGTCTAGGAATTGGGGCAAACACATTTTTTAAGCGGACAGCAGCCGCACTGACCTGTGCCAGAGCTTCCGCGTTGACTATTTTACGCACGTCGCCCGAACCGTACTTCCAAACTATACTCGAGATCTCCTGAAGGAGCGGCGCTGGAGTGAGCTGCTCTTCGACGTATGCTGTATTGGCGCGCTGTGGGACAGGAGCAAGCTTCTCTTTAAAGTAAGGCCTTAAGAGCTTTTTCATATCTTTTGGAGCGACCTATACTTATATTTTTCCATGAACTTACCTCCCGTCAATCGGTCGTAGTCGTCCCTTGCGAATCGATCGTGTTCTAGGAAGACCTTAACTTCAAGGTCATTCTGAGCCAGGGCAGAGAATAAATTCGCAACTTCTCCCTCCCACGGCTCAATCACTTTTCGGCGAGTCAAGTTTTCTATGACGAGGCTAACGGTCTCCTTATCTGTGAGGCCTGCTTTTTTAAAGCGTAACGCCATCTCTTTACAACTAGACAAATTGATTTCTGCTACCTCATGGAGTTTCTCCCGATGACTTTCGTACTCAATAATCTTATTTGACATCTTCTCAACCACTGGCCCAACACACTCGTGCAGCTTCCATAACAAGCGATCATAGTCCATACGGGGCCGGGCGACTTCCTCTTTCAGCGCACCAGCGGCGCTCGAGGAGGCAGGTTCTGAGGCCTCTTTTTCCAGCCCCGGTCCGAATCAGCGACTGGCCGCCGCACACAAGAGCAACCGGTTCACGTAGGCAGAGGACAAGCCTGCGACTATCATGCGAAAACGCTCAGGGCCGGCAGGCAATGCCTATCCCAGCGGGCTAATCGACAAAATTCGAGTAAACAAATTTTTCAATTGAGTAACTCCTGAACTGGCATGTTCTAGGATCGGCACAAGCGCCTTTCCGACGTGCGGCTTTAAGCGTTGTTTCATTCTTTCTTGAAGCGACCCCTATCTATGTTTCTCCATAAAATCGCTTCGTTGGATCTAGCTGCGCCAGGGGCCAAAAAGTGCTGCAAACAGTCAAGTCAGTTGCCTGCGGTTTTTAGTTCCGCGACCGACTTCGAAACCGAGCCTGGAACCCGCGAAGCTCAGCGAGCGCTTATAACCCTTGAAATTCGGGCTCTAGAAAAAAACCTGTCAGCCCCATGCTTCGCGCCTTCGCTACACCCTCGCTAGCCAGCTCGGCACCGCTCTTTTTGGCTGTTCCCAAGAGAAAGCTTCCAAAATACAGCCCACCTTTCATGTCTGTCGAAAAGGCGGGAATATCGCCGTGCCTAGCGCTTTCTTCAAAGACTTCGCTCAGCCTAGCTGCCATCGCCAACGCAGCATCAACGCCCGCAGAGCCCAGAGCAGTATTGAGTTGATCACGCTTTCCATCAACCAACGCGCAAATCAGTTCCTCATTAGCCGATGCATCCTCGCTGGATGCGACCAACCGAACCGTTTCAAGTGGGCCGATCAGATCGAAGTACTTAAAATGCTCCTCGAACAGCTTCTTTAAAACGCTATGGTGAAATTCGCGACCCCACATAGCGGGACTATCTTGCAGGACAGCTTGAAGTGAACCTGTGCCCACGATAAGGTATCTGAGCACGAGAGAGCTGTCCTCAGCCGCCTGCTTTATAAAACCTAAAAATTCTTCATTATGGCTTATGACGAGTTGCTGCAATTGGGAAAACCCTTTGAGGATCCCTTCAAAATACACTGTCTTTTTGTTGTTGTAATGAGTCTCCATCGGGACCACATCTTCGTCGTTGACCCAAACCACATCCTTGCCTTTGACCCAAACCACTTCATTATTGGTGGCGTGTTTTGCTTCGACATCACCGAGCCTGTAAACGGCTTGAAAAAGGTGGGTCTGCTGATCAGTATTCAAACTTCTGACATCAAACGCAACCTCCAGATCGACAAGATCAGGTCGCTTGCTATGCACTACCACATTTCCTTGATGTAGATCAGAAATACCAAAAATTTGAGAGATAGCTTGAATGGCACCTATTGTGAAATAATACTGTAGCATATGGCCATCATGCAGATAGTAATCGTTATCCAGATAGTAATCATTTTGCTCATGAGATAAAAATTTAGCGTACCCGTAGCCATTCCTTGAGAGCTGTGGAAAAACTGGGAGAGAAATTTTCACTTTAGAGAAGTCATCAGCGGCTGACAATGAGCTGCTAGAGGAGGAACTGCCAGAAGGCACATCACCGCTTGCCAGCCTATTTACCAAACAGAACAGACTGCCCTCGACGTCGCCGCATATCAAATTATCTATTGCAATGCTTCTTGGCTTATAGACGAGCTTTAGGACCCCTCCACCCGGCGCGCGCAGTTCGATAGATGACGGTTTTACTCCTCCATTGTGGGTCTCCCCGTCTGTTTGCACGATTTTGGACAAAATAATGCCACGATGCCCGTCAGCTGCCTCTTTTGGAAGGAAAATCTTTGCTATCTCTGCGTTATCTATTCCTACATTTTTTTTGATAGCTTCCATAGATAATTTAAAATCAAGCAACCTAGTTTGGATCAGACTCCTCAAGGCGCGAGAGTTCGTTGCGGGAGATAAAAATCTTCCCAGAGATGTGATTTCTTCGACTAGGAGCCGTTCGTTTTCAGGGTTATCGGCTTCTCTTGGAACGTACTGCATGAAAGACCGCACAATAGCTTTAACTTTCCTTGCGAAAAGATCTTCCGAGGCACCAGCGTCAGCGCCTAATCCTGCAGCCTCGACGCCCTGCATCAGCACCGCCCAGTGCGCAGCAAGGCTCTTGTAGAGGCAGGCTGCTCCCAGAACGCAAGAACCTAGCTTCAGCCGACTACTTTGATCCTGAACTGTGACAAAAAAGAACGAACTGACCATCGTAGCGGCCACGCCCAAAGCAGACAGCTCCCCCCGCAGGACACGCGCCGCTGCATCTTCCGTACGCAAAGTAGGCAACGACGCCCCAGTCGCTAAGGTACTCACCTTTCGACCATGAAATAAATGCAAAAAACTCGGAAACCTAGGCAGCCAATTTTGGAAATGACCAAGACGCGCTCCGCCCCGGAAAGCCTCATCAGCTGGCCTACTCATAAACTTCTCCCTTCATGTTGCGATCAATCGAACGTACTTATAAAGAATTTTTTAAATATTAATGAGATTTTTTGGCTGGAGACCGCGAAAAGGAGCGCGCTCTAGGAACCCAAAGCAAAAAAAAGGAAACAGAGCGCGCGCTGGCATTTACTTCACAAGCTTCAATCTGCTAAAGCGGGCGGCTATCTACCGCCCAAAAGGCGGGGCTGAACATTTAAAAAAAGCAAGCAAAAAGCCGACACATTCAAAGGAGTCGAGGCCGGCCTCGATC
The DNA here is from genome assembly GCA_964445105.1 of uncultured bacterium. GTDB lineage: Bacteria > Chlamydiota > Chlamydiia > Chlamydiales > JAJFMA01 > CAWBNS01. The sequence continues at coordinate 41,957 of CAYUJS010000008.1, forward strand.
CACGCACCGCGCGGTACAGCCTGCCGATCGGGCTGAACAAGTTCTTTAGGCGCGCAGTAGCTGAGTTGGCCTGCGCCAAAACTGGAGCGAGGTTCTTTGCAACGTGGGGTTTTAAAAGCTCCTTCATTTTTTCTTGAAGCGGCCCATATCTATGTTTCTCCATAAAATCACCGCTAAGCAGCCGGCCATAATCGGCTTTTGTAAATTGGTCGCGCTCCAAGAAAGCCTTAACTTCAGCATCTTGATCAGGGAGAGATCGAAAAACTTGTGCAATCGCTTCTTCTTTGGGCTTGATCACTTTTTGGCGGGCCAGGTTTCTTGCTACGCGGTCAACAGTCTCTTCATCTGTAAGGCCTGCTTTTTTGAGCCTCAACGCAACGTCCTTGTATTCAGCGAAATGCTTTGCAGCGATCCGCTGAAGTTTGTCATCTTTATAACCGGCAATCTTGCTTGCTATCTCTGCAAGGATCGGCTTGACGCAAGCGTGGAGCTTCCAAAGCAGCTCGTCACGGTCAATCTTCCGCACTCCCGATGCCGGCGCGGCGGCAAGGCCAGGTAGAAGGGTTGTAGGAGCCTCTTAGGCCACCCAAGAGCAGCCCTGATTACTATCGAGTGCCTGAGCATTATATGAAAATTGCATGGTATACTCCTCGTTTTAATCAGGTAATGCCTAAACCTAACTCTCTAAACCAGACGCTGCGTAAAAGACGCCCCCGCCTGCTCATAACAGTGTAACACATCAACGGCGGTAAAGCCACCATTTTTCCAGCGCTCTCTCTCGCTGCTCAGGCGGCTCATAAATATTTTTTCACGAGCGCTCCAAACGGCGATTAAGCCGATAGAGAGAACAAGGCCGCTCTCGGCCAGCGCACCTATCGCTTAGACAGCGCTGACCCACGACGTGCATAACCACTAAAAGCGGTTCAGTCCGATAACGTTCAGCTAAAGCATGGGCAAAATTGAGAACAAAAAGGGCCACATCATGGGTGCGCCGGCCTGACTTTGCAACATAGTAATTTTTAGTTGATTCTCTGCTGCCCAGCCAGCCCATTTGTCAGGGGACAAACCTGATAAGAGCTGCTTATGCACCGGCAGCTTGTTCCAGAGCGCAGAAAAAAGGATCTCCAGCTGGAGTTGGGTTGCGCCATCTGACGACTAGACAGCTCTGTTTCTTCAAATTATCGCCCCATATGGAGAGCAGCGAGGGATTCGGTCCCACGATCAAGACCCCGTCTTACTAGTATTTTTCCCTTTTATTGGGGATCTCTGTCGACGCAAGCCCTCAGCAGTCTGAATCTTGGGCGCTTGGCGGATATCTCGGTTTTGTTGCGTTTTTCCGTTATTGGGTGGTGGCGCTTTTTTTTCCATAAAATACCTCTTGCGAATTGGGTTTTCTTATGGAAAGGAGCAACTTTAATGCCAAATGCCGTCGCTGGGCTAAACAGCGTACTCTACAGCGCGTTTTTCTCTGAGGAGGGTGACTTTGATTCTGCCAGGATAAGAAAGCTCTTTTTGGATGCGCTGGGCAATGTCCCGCGCCAGGTTCACGAGCTGGTCGTCGTCGACGATGTCAGGGAGGACAGTAATTTGCACTTCACGCCCAGCCTGGATGACGAAGGCGCGTTCCACCCCACGAAAGCTATGAACGATTTCTTCTAATCGTTTTAGGCGCTTCATGTATTCGCCAAGGGCTTCAACGCGTGCTCCCGGACGCGAAGCGCTAATCGTATCAGCGCCGATGCAAAGGAGAGCTTCTACGCTGCTTGGCTCCATTTCATAATGGTGTGCGCCGATACCATTGGCCACAGCCGCACTCTCGCCGCATTTAAGAGCAAGATCATGTCCCACAATGGCATGTGGGCCTTCTATCTCTTGGCTAACGGCTTTACCAACATCGTGTAGCAGGCCGATGCGGCGGGCAAGCTGCTCGTCCAGATGCAGTTCTGCGGCCATAACGCCCATCAGGCTAGAGACTTCGAGAGAATGATCGAGAACGTTCTGTCCGAAACTAAAGCGGAACTTTAACTTGCCTAACAGTGTAACGAGCTCGGGGTGCAGATTACCTGCCCCTGCCCGAAAGGCAGCATCCTCGCCATACTGTTTAATGCGGCGCTCCATCTCTTGGGTGGCCTTCTCGACGGCCTCCTCAATACGCGTGGGATGGATGCGACCGTCTTGAATGAGTTCTTGAAGGGCTATTTTTGCGATCTGTTTACGAACCGGGTCAAAGCAAGAGATGAGGATAACACCCGGAGTGTCATCGATCACAAAATCACAGCCGGTGGCCCTTTCAAGAGCGCGAATATTGCGCCCTTCGCGGCCTATAATACGGCCTTTGATATCGTCCCCGTGGATGGTTACCGTCGCGATAGAAGCTTCAGAGGTACATGTGGAGGCTAGCCTATTGATCGCAGTGGCAATGACGGTGGAAGCGAGGCGCTGGACTTCTTCTTTGGCATCGGCTTGGGCACGACGCGTAATATTTGCCGCGTCGGTTTTTACCTGTGTGGAGATGCGGGTGATGAGCTGCTCACGGGCTTCGTTTACGGTGAGGCCGGCTGTTTTTTGTAGATCGTTGAGCAACTGAACATGAAGCTCGGCAATCGTGTTTTTTTCTTGTTCGAGCTGGCTCCTGCGGCCTCTAATGACTGCTTCGCGCTTTTCGATGTCGCTGAGTTTTTTTTCGACGAGGTTCATTCTCCGCTCGAGCTTATCTTCGCGCTCTTTGAGGCGATCTTCTTCTTTGGCGAGCTTACGTCGCACCGACTGACCCAACTCCTCCCATTCGCGACGTTTTTCCAGCTCTTTGTGCTTGAGAGACAACTCGTGTTTTTTCTGGTTGGCCTCGGCCTCGAGCTCTGCTTTCGTGAGGATCGTCTCCGCAAGGTTTTCGAGAGTGCCGGTACGGAGCCGAAAATAAAGCCAAGAGATGCCAACGCCCGCAAGAAAGGCGCAAAAGCAGAAGAGTAGCAGCAAAATGAGGTTTTCCATGGGCCGAATATAAGGGGTTGCAGATGAAAAAGGCAAGACGACGCACTTATCGCCAGCAACCGTCCTAAAAACGACTAGGCCTGATCCAAACTTTTTCTACCATTCGATCGTTTGAGGAGAGGACTTCTAGTTCAAATAGATTGCGATGAATGACAAAGCCTTTGGGTGGAATAGACCCTGCACAGTGAAAGATAAATCCAGCCACCGTATCGTAATCCCCTTCCTGAGGAATCTGTATGCCTATTTTTTCTTCGATATCAAGAAGATTCATCTGTGCGTCGACTACCCAACCGCCTTCCGGAGTGACTACGAATTCCGCTTCTTCCTCTTCGTCATACTCGTCGGAAATATCTCCCACAATCTGTTCTAGGATATCTTCAATGGTGATGATTCCTTCAGTGCCGCCATACTCATCCACGACAATAGCCAGGTGAGACTGCTTCTGACGGAACTCCTGAAGGAGTTGGGACAGTTTTTTTGTCTCTGGGGTGTAAAGGGGCGCTTTCAACAGCCCCTGGATGGAACAATCCAGTACGGCACTGTCGCCAGTCGCTTCAAATTCCATGTATTTTTTTATGAGGTCTTTGTAGAGCAGGATCCCCCGCACGTCATCGATGTTCTCCTCAAATACGGGGATACGACTATACCCTTCAGCATCTAGGCGTCGCGAGGCCTCGCGGATCGTCGTGGAGGCAGGCAAAGCAAATACGTCCACTCGCGGCACCATTACCTCTCGGGCAATACGACTGCGGAAATCCACTACCGATTCGATAAGCTCTTTATCCCGCGCTTCAAGGCCTGTTTCTACGTTCATATCCTGGATGAGTTCCAAAATTTCGCGCCCGGCCTGGTTGGAGGGCATATCAAAAGGTTCTAGTTGAGAAATAGAGAACCAGAGACGACAAACATGAAAAAGAGGAATACTGATAGGGGAGGCGGCTAGAAGAAGCACGGAGGTAGCAGGTGCGACAATGCGCATGACAAAGCGCGGATAACGTACGCCAAGCACCCGGGGCAGGTAATCTCCGAGCAGAAAGGAGCCAACGTATAGCGCAATTAGTTGTACTAAAATTGCCAAGCTGCCAGCGTTGGAAGATGGCAACCAGGTCATAGCGCTGGCGGCAAAGAGAAAGCGGAACAGATTTAGTGTGCACATCGCACAGAAATGCGTCCCCTCAAATGCGTGCTTGCTAAAAGCAAAGCTTGTAATCGGGCGAAAAAAAAGCAAGCGCTCGAGACCGATAGGAGCCTTCTCGTCGCGCAGCGGCAACCCGATGCGCTTCATTGCCTGCAGCAGGCAAGAGAGTAAAAATAGTCCTAACAATAGAAAAAACCCAGAAAGGGTTACTAGGGTGACTGACAAGCCGCCTCCATATCTGTGTGGCTAGGTTTCATAATTCCGCAGGAATTAGGCTCAAACCGTTTTTTTTGAGCTCGGCCAGATGACGCGCTTCGGCTTGACGCATTTCTTTAGTGAGTAGGTCCGTGACGTCATCATATCCCATCAAGTGCAGTAAACCATGCACAACGTAAAGCATCACTTCATCATGAACGTTGGTATTCTGCAAGCGCGCGTACAGAATTGCCGCCTGAGGACATACGAACACATCTCCGAGGTTTTTATAACCCGGGGTGTCACCAGATTCCAGGGGGAAGGAGATGCAGTCAGTAGGGCTGGGATCACCGAAATACACGCTGTGTAGATCGCAGATGGTGGGCTCGTCGACAAAATGGACGGAAACCTCGTCGCACACATGCCCCTCGAATTCGATCACATGCTTCACGACAGCAGAAACGGCGCCCGCGGAAAGCAAAAGCGCCGTTTGTTCATCGATAATATCGATGTGCATTACTTGACAGGTGTCTTAGGCAGGCCTGTAACACGTTGACGATCAGGCTGCCAGCGGCCCAGCTTCTTGAGCACGTCTACGCGCTCAAATCGCTTTAGCACATTGCGCTTAGCGCCTGTCTTTGTGGATTTTCCAAAACTTGGGTGCCGTGACATGTTTCCCTCAATACGATCTGTTTACTTTTCCCACAAACATAGACTTAGCTGTCTCGCCTTCAACAGCATTCGTATGCTCTTTGAAGCCGTTCGGCAACGCATCTTTCAAAGG
>CAYUJS010000009.1:0-27032 GCA_964445105.1 uncultured bacterium
GTTACTCGCGATTGCACGCCCGATGCAATCTCTGTTGCGGATGCGTTGGCGCTGGCGTAGGTGTTATAAATGCCGTTCAAGTATATGAGCGGCTTGGTGCTAGATTCCGGGGTGCCCTCGGTTGGTAGAACTTGTTTTACGTATAGGTTTCCAGACGTATCTTCACGACGAATCATCATCTCTTTCTCCAATGTTAAATACTTGACGCCGACGAACTGACGACGATAAGAGATTCTTGATAACCTATCAAAAAAAATATTGTCAATAATTTTGATAAACTGGCAGCAGTTTAAGAACAAAAACCCACGGCTTACCTCCGCTAAAATTTTCGGGACTTAGACTTCGGTAATTTGGGTTTCATCGCCCTGGGAATCTTAAGATATCTAGGTTTTGGGGTAAGCTTTTTTGCTCCAGGCGCTAAATGAAACGCAATTATGTTATTAACCGTTCACGGGGGTAGGGGGCACCCGTTCAACGATTAATTTAGTTCCCTGCCCGTGAGCAAAAAGGCCAAAAAGAAGCTAAATACGAACTCACCAGGTAGTTCGATGCCCTCTCGAGGTCTTTTTTGCAAACGAACACAGAAAAAACGTAAACTTCCCAGGTTTCGAGGCCATCGGCGGAGCTATATCGTTGAAGAAAACGAAGTGTCGGCTCGGTCGCTGCCGAAAGATAGCCTTTTAGGCTGGAAAGACCGATGGCGATTGGCCGCCCCGGATCAATGCTCTGAAACACTCTGTAAAGTAGTCGAGTGTGTTTTTCGTTCTTAGATTCAGAGTCATCGCAACGGTCATGAGACGCTCGACAAACCTTTTTCCGGTTTCCGATTGCGACCCATAGGATAGCTTTCTCTAGATCACTGCAGGCCTGAGGCTTCTTTCAGCTGCGTTGTTCGTGGGTCCTATGTTGTCTCGGTGGATAAACAGCCATAGCATGTCAAAGCAGTCACGAAAATTCACGCACGTCGCCCGCGTCTGCTTGTGAATGCCTTCACAAGCAATCCCAATGTTGAACTACGTCTCCACGTCTTTTTTTAGGACCGGCTTCAATTTGACGAATCAACTCATTTATTTGAATTTCACCGTTCTTAAAACTGTGCCCAGCATAGCTGTCTAGCGCATTAGAGAGGTCGTTTTTGAGCCTAAAGCTCTGAAAAAGGGTTGGACGATTGGCCAAACAGGTTGCCTTTTTTTCTTTTCTGCAGTTCGGTACGGACAGAAAAAAGCAGGTCCATGTCGAAATTTTTATTGGCCATCCAGTAGAGAAACTCCTGCGGGACCTCTTTCATTAATCTACCTTTGTACTTACCTAAGGGCATGATTTTCATGAGCACGGGCTTTTCTAAGCGGCGCATGATCTCTTCGGTAGACCGGTAGGCCCGGGCCAAGTGCTTGAAGACTTCAATGTTGACTATTACATCGCTCATGGCCCTGTGGGCGCCCTCGGCAACCACGTTGAAGTGTTGTCGAAGATTTTCCAGGGAGTTCGTTTTACTTTCTCCGTATAGCCTAGCCATGCGCAATGTATCGATCGTACGGTTATGCTGTAAGGTGCAGTGTATGTCGCACCGTTTAGCCGCATTTACTACCAGCGCGATGTCAAAAGCGATTCCATGCCCTACGATGGTGTGGTTTCCAGCAATACGGAGTACTTCAGCGATCACTTCTCTCTCTTTTGGCGCATCCTTGACCATCTCTTGTGTGATGTTGTGGATGGCGATGGAAGCTGCGGGGATCTCGCATTCAGGGTTGACCAGCCATTCGGCTGATTGAAGCAGCTCCGACCCGCGGAATTTGGCGATCGCTATCTCGACGATGCGGTCTTTGTCGGTATCTAAACCAGTTGCCTCGCAGTCGATACAAATAAAAGTATCTTCTTCAATTTTCCCCATCGGTCTCCTCGTCGGCCAAAGCCTCTGTCATCATGCTGGTAAGTTCTTTAAAGCCCATATTATCAGGGACGGAGTAATGGACGTGATGCAGGTTGCGTGCATTTAGTGCTTTTAGAAGCTGAGCTGTGCTGGAAGCTCGCTGATTTCTGGTTACTTTATCACATTTGGTGAACACGAGGATGACTGCTTTTTTTGCGTGCACGACCCAATCGAAAAAGAGAAGGTCATCTTTGGTAGGTTCGCGCCGAATATCAAACAGAAACAGCACCAGCCTCAGCTCAGGTCTATTTTCAAGATAGTGCTGGACCATGGGGCCCCATTTTGCGCGTATCTCTATGGGGACTTTGGCAAATCCGTACCCCGGTAAGTCGGCAAAGATGATCTGGTTGTCGACGTTGAAGAAGTTAATCAGCTGTGTCTTACCTGGCGTGGAGGAGACCTTGGCTATCCCTTTGCGCCCAAAAAGATGGTTTAGTAGGCTGGATTTTCCGACGTTGGACCGACCGGCTACAGCTACTTCAGGGTAAATACCGCCACGGCTATCCCGAATGACAGGGTAGCCTTCGGGATTTGCTGAGGACTTGATAAAGTTCACGTTGCGGTAGTCTATCGCCATGGCTTCATCCCTTGGATTCGAATCCGTCGCGACTGATCGCTTACGTGGGAAAGCTGAACTACAATCGCCTCTGCGGGGATAATGGAGCTGATGCGCTCTGCCCATTCCAGACAGGAGACCCCGCCGGCGTCCCAATATTCCTCGAAACCCATGCCGAGAAACTCATCGATATCGCGCATGCGATAGAGGTCAAAATGGTAGAAAGTCCGCTTGCCCTGGTAGACATTCAGATAGACGTAGGTGGGGCTATTAATAGCTTCGGGTGAAAGGCCGGTTACGCCAGCAGCAATCCCTTTGATGAGCGTAGTTTTACCAGCGCCCAATTCGCCATGTAGGCAAACAACAGAATGCTCTGGCAATTGTTCTCCTAACTGGCGACCGAAGGCTAACGTTTCCTCCGGGGCGCCTGTAACGAACTCCATCCTATTCTTCAGCTTCGACCCACAGCTCTACGTAGGTGCGAAACTGCGAAATATCCGCTAGTGCTTCTACGAAGTGGGTGATCTGCTCCTCGTCCAAATGGTCTTGTAAGAATTTAAGGAAATGCTCTTCGATACTAAAGCGGTTTTGGTTCTGGACTTCCGTTAATGTCATTTCTTTAAGATAGTTTTTTCTGAAGTCCTGAATGGCAGACTCCTTAGAATTGAACAACTTGCCGCTGAGCCCACTTGAGTAAACCACTTTGCTGATCGGTTTTTTCGCGGGGGCTTTGTTCATGTACTCAAGAATGACTTCAGGATCTTCTGACACATGGAAGCGTTTTACACGCAGACCGCCCACGCGCTCGGTATTTTCTGGACATCTGCCCACCCAGTCATAAATAGCGTCTTGCGGGTTGGGATGCGTGTTGTCGCCAAACACCTTGCCTGTCCATGGGCAGATATAGATCTTTTTCGTCTGTTCGTTAACGGCTCTGGAGTCTGTGCCGATCTTAATTTCTGTTTCATGGTAGATCTGACCTTCTTTCTCGAGGCGTCTAACCGCTTCATCTGTACTGAGATAGATCGTTTTATTCTTAGGGAATAGGACGGGGGCGATTTGGTAGCGCTCTTCGAGAAAATACATATAGGTGTTCACTAGCTCTGGAGGTCTGTTTTCCTCCAAAAACTTGAGAAGTTTTTCTTTTTCTTGTTCAGATAGAACGATTTTCCCCATGCGCTGCATGTCCTTGATAGAAAATAAGATTGATTATATTTCAAAAGTCTGAGATTACCCTCATTTGTCATTATGACTCAAGGGTTTTCTGGGGGATTTTGGAGAAAGGCTCTCTCTGCCATTAGGTTTTGAGTGGGTTCGGTGCAGATCTTCAGTCTTTAGCGTCAATAGATGTGTTTTAAGACAAAATAGGCGCCGGCGAAACTTATCTTCCTACTTCAGTCTTTATCCCGCATCGTTTACACTGCCCTCTCACTAAACTTTGGAAGATGATGCCAACGCTATTGCAATTGTTAGAGCAACGGTTCCTTGAAGCCGTGAAAAAAGCATTTCCCGAGCTTGCTGCTACATCTGTGGATGTGACGCAAAGCACCAGTGAACAGTTCGGCCACTATCAGTGCAATGCGGCTATGAAGCTGGCCAAATCTCTGCAAATGCCTCCTCGTAAAGTTGCGGAAGCGCTGCTGGCAGCTGTAGATGTCGCCGATTTAATCGAGCGTTTGGACGTTGCTGGTCCGGGCTTCATCAATATCACCCTAAAGATTCATGATCTATCTCAAAGGATCAACCAAATGCTGCAGAGTCCAAAACTCGGCATCGCCGCACCTGACCCTAAGCAGCGCGTGATGGTCGAGTTCTCGTCACCTAATGTGGCCAAAGAATTGCACGTCGGCCATCTGCGCTCTACCATCATCGGCGACAGTCTGGCGCGTTTATTTGAGTTTTTAGGGCATGAGGTCACCCGCCTCAATCACATTGGCGACTGGGGCACACAGTTTGGCATGTTGATTGCCTACATGCGCGAAGCGGCTCCGGGGGTGCTGAAAGGCGAGGCCCAAACAGATCTTGTACAGCTTGTCACTTGGTACAAAGCCTCTAAACAGCGCTTCGATGCCGACGAACAGTTCAAGCAGCGTGCCCGTCTGGAGGTCGTGGCACTTCAGCAAGGTGCGGCAGACAGCCAGCGTGCTTGGGAAACGCTGTGTGATATCTCACGAAAGGCCTACCAAGAGATCTATCACTTATTGGATGTGAACTTAGAAGAGCGCGGTGAGTCGTTTTATCGCGCGATGCTAGCCGAGGTGATCGACGACTTGGAAAAAAAGGGCCTGGTCCGGCTCTCCGATGGCGCCAAGTGTGTCTTTGTCGAAGGATTTCAAAACCGCGAAGGCGAGCCTTTACCCCTCATGATCCAGAAATCGGACGGAGGCTACAACTACGACACCACAGACATGGCCGCTATCCGCTATCGTATTGAACAAGATCGCTTCGACCGTCTTATCTGCGTCACCGACGCAGGCCAGGCCCAACATTTCGCCATGATTTTCAAAGCAGCTGAAATGGCAGGTTACTTAGATCCTAAGAAAACACGTGTCGATCATGTTCCTTTTGGTTTGGTATTGGGGGCCGACGGGAAGAAATTCAAAACGCGTTCCGGCGATACAGAAAAACTGATTGATCTTCTCAACGAAGCGGTGCAGCGCGCCGAGGCCATCTTGCTAGAGCGCAGCCCCAGCATGTCGCCGGAAGAGCGCCAGGTTGTGGCACGTGCGTTGGGCATCGGGGCGGTCAAATATGCGGACCTTTCTTCCCATCGCGTTAGCGACTATACGTTCAGCTATGATCGTATGCTGCGCTTCGATGGCAACACAGCCGCTTTTGTCATGTACTCTTATGTGCGCGTTCAGGGAATCAAACGCAAAGTCGGCCTTGCTGTCCAGCCGCTTTACACAACAGCACAAATTACTTTAGCTCATCCCGCCGAGGTGAGCTTAGGGCTGCATCTTCTGCGATTTACAGAAGTGCTGGAGGTAATGGCTAACGATCTTCTGCCCAACCGTCTAACTGATTACCTGTATGCCTTGGCCGAGAAGTTTAACGTCTTTTTTAGAGATTGTCGCGTAGAGGGCAGTTTGCAAGCGCAGTCGCGCTTACTTTTATGTGACCTTGTTGGGCGCACGTTAAAACAGGGCCTAGAGCTACTGGGCATCAAAACCGTTGAGCAGATGTAGCCTTAGAGCAAGCTTCTTAGACAGTGGCTGGCTCGGCCTCGGTAGCAGCTTCAAAGGGACTGGTGCGTTCAAACAAAGGAGCGTTGTCCGCTTCAAGCCCTTGGAGCCGTTGAATATCGGCGCCGAGACCGCTTAGTTTCTCGACGATGCGCTCATAGCCCCTGTCCAAAAACTGCAGGCCAGATACATTAGTCGTATCTTTAGCAATCAAACCCGCCATGACATAGGAGAAACCTGCCCTTAGATCCGGGATATTGATGTCTCGTCCGACCAATGGCGTAGGCCCCTTCACCACCAAGCTGTGGTAGTGGCCCTGCTGCGCGAAGCGACACGCCTTGCCGCCCAGACATTGTCTAAAGAGAGAAATGTCTGCTCCCATCTCCACTAGCGTCTCAGAGTAGCCAAAGCGGTTCTCATAGACTGTCTCGTGCACGACAGAGGAGCCCGAAGACTGTGTCAGTAAGACAACAAAGGGCTGCTGCCAGTCTGTGGAAAAGCCAGGATGGACATCCGTTTCTAAATGTAGGCCGCCTTGTAGGGGCCCGTCGTAAAAGAACTCGATGCCCTCGGGCTTTATGCTAAACCCGCCACCTACTTCACGTAGGCGATTTAAAAAGGTCATCAAGTGGATATGTTTTGCGCCTTCAACTAGAACGCGCCCTTTCGTAGCGATTGCAGCCATCCCTAGCGACGCCACTTCTATACGGTCTGGCAAAACTGTATGTTCGACCTCGTAAAAACGGCGCGTGCCCTGGATATGGATGGTGCGGTCTACGTCTAACGTAATAATGGCACCCAGCTTTTGTAGAAATAGAATTAAATCTACGATCTCTGGTTCGATCGCTGCATTCTTAATGACCGTTGTGCCGCGCGCGGTGATGCTCGCTAAAATCGTGTTCTCAGTGGCGCCTACCGAGGGATAAGGCAGCGTGATGATAGCGCCTTTCAGACCCTGGTGTGCGCTGGCAAAGTAGGCGCCTTCGCGTTTCATCTGTCGGTACTCGACGGTTGCGCCCAATTTTTCTAGCGCCTGCACATGAAAATCAACTGATCGCTGTCCGATATTGCAGCCGCCGACTGTGGGGACGATAATATCGTCACCAATACGGCCCAGCAGGGCTCCGATCATCAGGATGGGGATGCGGTTAGCACCAGAAAAGCGCTGAGGGATGTAGGAAGTGCGAATTTCTGGAGTGATGACCTCCATGATACCGGCTGCGCGATCCCATTGGACCTGCATGCCGATCTCGCGGCATAAATCCAACGTAACTTCAACATCGCCTATATCTGGAACGTTATAAAAGACACATCGCTTGTCTGACAATAACGACGCAACCAAGAGCTTGGTCATAGCATTTTTTGCCCCAGCAGCCTTCACACGCCCTTTGAGAGGCACTCCACCCTTAATTCTTAAAACTGCCCGCTGCTGTGTCAACGCCAAGGTCCCCTGTTTGGCCCATATCATACGAATTTTCCAATATGTATGAACCTAAAAACAGCAGTGGGTCGCAATTAACCTTTCTTTGAGGTAGACTTTCCATTTTAGAGACTTGGAGACGCATTATGGACAACCTCATCGTTCGCAATGGAATAGGCCAGGATAGCCACAGATTCCTTCCCACCGACTCGTCTAAGCCCTGCATACTCGCAGGCACAATTTTTGAAGAGGTGCCTGGCTTCAATGCCAACTCTGATGGGGATGTCGTTTACCATGCCATTTGCAACGCGATCTCCTCTTTGACTCATGTACTCGTCCTAGGGGCCATCGCTGACGATCTCTGCCTCAAAGATGGCATTACGGATTCAGAGATTTATTTACAAAAAGCTATGGAGACTCTTAACAAGCAAAAAGTCACCCACGTAGCCATCACGATCGAAGCCAAAAAACCTAAACTTAAACAGCACTTTTTGCAGATGCGCCAGAATATTGCGCGCAACATGGCGCTTAGTATCGATCAGGTGGGCATTACCGCCACTTCTGGGGAAGGCCTCACAGATTTTGGCTGTGGTGATGGCGTGCAGGTATTTGCTTTAGTGACCACCATGGAATACCGTTAGCTCTTTGGTAGGCCGTGAAAGATTTTCGTAGCCGTTTGCTGTGACCAGTACCGTATCTTCGATCCTGACGCCACCAATCCCAGGCAAATAGATGCCAGGCTCAATGGTAATTACCATGCCTTTTTTCAGCTTAACATTTGCATAGAGGGGGTTATTACTTAGGCGGGGATCTTCATGAATTTCCATCCCTAAGCCATGACCTAAACTATGCGAAAACTCTTTTTCGTAGCCTGCTTTTTTGAGATAGGAGCGCGCTGCTTCGTCCAGTGCGCCTGCGGTAACACCAGGCTTGCACATAGATAGCGCCCTGGCTTGCGCCTCGCGTACCAGCTCATACACCTCTTTCAACTTAGGCTTGGGTTTGCCGTAAAACACGCAGCGGGTCATATCGGAGTGGTAATCTGCTAGTATTACCCCGATATCGATGAGCACGATATCGCCTTTTTTGAGCTGCGTATCGCCGCTTCGGTAATGAGGCATCGAAGCATTGGCTCCAAACCCAATGATCGGCTCAAACCCGGGGCCTTTTGCTCCTTCTGCGCGCCAGAAAAGCTCGAGCTCTGTCGCAAGCTGCTTCTCCGTCACGCCTGGGCGCAGCAAAGAGAGGATGAACTCGTATCCTTTAGAGCCCAGCTCCGCAGCCTCTTTCAGGCGCTTAATCTCGTTTGCATCTTTGATCATGCGCAAAGCTACCACAGGATTTTCGATAGGCTCTAGGACGATTTTAGAGGTTATTTTCTGTTGTAAGCCCGCATAACGCGCGTAGGTAGTGGACTCTTTTGCAAAGCCCAACGTCTGCACTTTCAACTGTTTGAGAAGTTTCTGCAAGATTCTTTCATCGAGAAGATGCACTGGTACTTCTAGACCTTTGCTGGCTATTTCAAAGTAACGCCCATCGACAATCAGATGCGATTCTTGAGGCGTGACGAGCAGAGAACCAGCACTGAACTGGAGGCCCGTAAGGTAAAAAAGGCTGGTACTATCCTCTATAAGTACAGCGTCGCAGCCAGTGCCATTGATCTTCTTTTGTAATTTCGCTAGGCGATAGAGCCCACTCATGATGTTTTCTCCATGCATTTAGCCAGTTGATCTGCAGAAATACAAGCAATGGTAGGGCGTCCGTAGGGGCAAATCCAAGGAGAAGCGCATTGCACCAGTGCTTTCAATAACTTGCGGGCCTCATCCATGCTGATCCAACGATTTTTTGGCATCGCCAGCCGGCTCGCTGCCCGCGCTAGGCGGCGCGCCTGGTCATTCGAAGTAGACCCCTCTGAAAGCTCTTCCAGAAACCCTTGGAGGATCGCTTTTAAGTCAGCTCGTTCTAGCTCGACGGGCACTGCATGCACCACAAAGGTATTCTGCCCCAGGTCGCTGATCTCGTAACCGAGGCAATCTAGCTTGACGATCGATTCGCGCAGTGAGGCCGCTTCTGAAGGAGAGAACTCGTACGTTTGCGGGATCAATAGTTGCTGCGCTTCTGCCTGAGATCCGCGGTCTTGCATACGCTCAAACACAACCCGCTGATGCGCTGCGCGCTGGTCGAGAAGCCACAAGCCTTCGCTGGTAGTTGGACAGGTGCGTGGGTCCAAAATCACATAGCCAGGGATCGTCGATACAGGGCTGGGAGCAGCCACAGGTGGCGGCGAGGGCGCGGTAAAGGAGAACGGCAAGGAGGGGATTACCGCCGCAACCACAGATTCGTTTCTTTGAGGCGTCCAGTTCTCCTGAGAGGCTGCCCAGGCTACTGTTTCCAGTTCTGCACGAGGAGCTGGGAAGGGCGAAGAATCCATGGGGTGTAGCGAGCAGTCCACCGCCCTTTGTAGCAGCTGCTTAATATGCTCTGTTCGACGTAATCGCACCTCCCGTTTTTGAGGATGCACGTTTACGTCTACGAGTTCTCCCGGTACCGTCAAATGCAGAGCAAAGACAGGGAAGCGATGCGTGCCTAATGCCGTCCCATACGCCTCACGGATTGCATAGGAAACTGCAGGGCAAGACACAGCCCGGCGATTGAGCAGCAGAAACTGCCCCATGCGGTTGGGACGCGATGCCTGTGGGCTGCCTACAAAGCCCGATACATGCAGCGCCTCTTCAGACTGTTCAATAAAACGCATATCTCGCAAAAAATCTTCCCCCAGTACGCTCTTGACGCGTTCTTGGAAAGATCCACTAGCAGCATCAAGCATAGAGGACTGGTCATTGATCAGTTGTAAACGAACTTCAGGATGCGCCAGTGCCAGTTGCGTCACTACGCGCAGAATATCATTGGCGTCGTAAGCAGGCGATTTTTGGAACTTGCGCCTTGCGGGCACGTTGAAAAACAGTGATTTTACCTCTATCGTGGTGCCCTGCGTACGTGCTGCGGGGCCACATTGGAGGATTCGTCCGCCATCTACCACGATTAGCGTGCCCTCCTCACCCGACGCGCAGGTCAAAAGCGTTAGCTTGGAGATCGCCGCAATCGAGGGCATCGCTTCACCCCGAAAGCCCATGGTTAGTACAGAATTTAGGTCGTCATGTGCGCGAATTTTAGAAGTAGCGTGTCGCTCCAAACAAAGCAACGCATCGTCTTGTTGCATGCCGCAACCGTTATCGGTCACCCGAATCAGTTGGCGGCCTCCCGCGCGGATCTCTACATGAATATCTGTAGCGCCTGCATCAAGACTGTTTTCTACCAGCTCCTTCACCACTGATGCAGGGTTCTCAACCACCTCGCCCGCAGCAATTTGATTGATCGTATGATCGTCTAAAACGCGTATTTTCGATGCCATAGAATTATTATAGCCAACGAGATGATTCCTTTACACTTCCTCGTGAATAAAGGATAGCAACTTCTCGGCCTCAGCCCGGCTGCAGTTTTTAGGCTCTTATAGCCCTCTGCAGTATCCGGGAGCGAGGAGTGTCCTAATTGCGCGTCTCTGTGGCGCTAACAAACGGGCTTTTTCGCTGAGCTCGATAGAAGCAAGGCGCGTCTTGGCATTTACACAGGGTAAATGTAACAGAAGTGCTCCCAGCTGGCCAATGAGTGCTTCCATTACAAACAGGCCTGCCGCAAAGCTCCGTTCCGCGGGGAGGGTTCGTTAGGCCTATAGGCGGTGTTTTCTGTTCGTCAATAAATTATTAGCTAACGTGCCAAAATTTCAAATTTAAATTAATATTTATTATAATTGATTTGGTTAGTAATCGAATATTAACTATCGGAGCCATAGATGGAACTACCACCAGGCCTTGATGTGCCAAGAGAACTAGGACAAGTTAGCGGAGTAAATAAAACATCTTCTCCTCCGACCCATGAAGCGCCGCCCGGACTGAACCAAGAGCAGACCTCCGAGCAAATATCGGGCCCAAATTCTGCGAGCCTTGAAGGCAACTATCAGAGGCAGTTGCAGGATCAGCTTAGGCAAAGCGAAGTTCTAGCCCGCACGCCAGCACATGCTGGGGCAGGGGAGGGCCCAGCGCCGGCAGCAGCAGGAACGCTTAAACGCAACCAGCTCGACCCGGAGAACGAGGTGTCGATGGACCAGCCCCCGTCCAAGAGGTCCAGAGCTAACGAGTATCGAAACGATGCCGAGGAAATTGGGGACGTCGTGCAGGCCGCAGAAACCGAGCCAGCTTCCGGCTCTTCACGATTCCGGCTCACAGAATCTGTATTGACAGATTTAGAAGCTCTTGCCTCTCGAGATGTGGATAAGATCGCGCAATGCACGAGTTTAGAAGAAGCCCATGGGGCGATCTGTCACGCTATTGAAAAAAAGTTTTTTTCTCTAGGCGGAATCACCCAATTTGATCTTGGAAGCGCGCACAAGATCCTTTCTTCGGATGGTTTAGCCAATCTAAGCGGGCTTAAGGCGGCAGACTCTCGGCATATATGTTCGGTGGTTGCGAGCCTGCACGAAGCCGTAGAAAAGGTGAAAAACACGCGCTTACAGCAATTAAAAGACCAGGCAGGCCGGGCGGATGACGACGATCATCAGATAAACCCAGGTTTGTCAGAGATTGCTATTTTATCTTCGAAAGCTGGCGAGAAGACCTGGCTTCTCAAATTTATTCGTGCAGACGATCAGAAAGGCGCGACCCGGATTAGTTCTGAAGGGCAATTGCACCGAGAAGTGGTCGCTCATTTGCTAAACGAGAAAAACGAATTTCCTATCCCGTTGGCTTTGATTATGAATTTTAAAGGCCAGCTCTGTTCTGTCCATCAGTTCATTAATGGGAGAGCGGGCCTGATGGCGATGGAGCGTCAGCCTTCGGGCACCGATTCGTCGGACGAAGACGAGCTTGGTTTAGAAGGGGGTGACCCATATCTACCTATGGATGGCGACGCCTTCAGCCGACTATTACTCTTTGACCTTCTTTTTTCCAACGGCGATAGGCACGACGGCAACCTGATTTTTGCTCGGAAACCTGGCGATGCAGAAGAGTACACGGTTTTCGGGATTGACCACGGGGACTGTATGTCCCCGCATCGGGGCGATCGCCTCAAAATCGACTACTTATCCCTCCCTTGCTTCAACGCTCCACTTACTCAAGACTGTAGGCAACTGGCTACAGAGCAGCGTGAAGAGCGTTATGCAGAAATTATGGCTGAGCAGCGGATTTCAGGATCACCTATAGAATGGATGCGTTTCGTCTGCCAGTGCTTAAGAAACAGCAACCCACTTTTAACAGCACGGCAGTTGGCAAATACTTTGCTTTATCTAGAAGATTCGTTCAGGGTAAGCGGCAAAGCTTTGGAAAGTGAACGCTTCATAAAAATACAAAATATCGTTATGGAGGAGAACCTTTTTGTGGGAGAGCTAGGAAGCAAAGGCGACCTGCAGAAGCTGAAGGAACTGGATAAACAAAAAGATTAACTAAGGTGAGGTAACCGATGGACAGAGTAAATGCTATATTTGCTAAAATCCCCGAACTCCCGTTCAGGGTTACGACTCCAGGGGGTCGGCTGTTGGCTGTCGTAGAGCTTGACAGCGTTAGAATTGTAGATGAAAAGATCATTGACTTTAGGGGCATCTTGATCCCAGCGGTCTTGAGGGAGGAATTCGGTGGCAAAGCGATCATCGAACATGGTGATCCTCTGTTTTGTAAAGCTTTTATCAGAGCCAGGTGCTTTGACCTCATTCGCGCCGGCTACCGGTTTACAAAAGAGTGAGGCGCCCAATACAAGGGAGGGTCTTTTTGTGGAAGAGCTACAGTCTAAAAAGGACCTGCAGAAGCTGAAGAGACTGGACAAAGAAGAAGATTAACTAAGGTGAGGTAACCGATGGACAGAGTAGATGCTATATTTGCTAAAATCCCTGAACCCCCGTTCAGAGTTACAACCCCAGGGGGCCGGCTGTTAGCTGTCGTAGAGCTTGACAGCGTTAGAATTGTAGATGAAAGAATTATTGACTTTATGGGCATCTTGATCCCAGCGGTCGTGAGAGAGGAATTCGGTGGCAAAGCGATCATTGAGCATGGTGATCCTTTGTTTTATAAAGCTTTTATCAGAGCCAGGTGCTTTGACCTCGTTCGCGCCGGCTACCGCTTCACAAAAGAGTGAGATGCCCAATGGGCAAAGATGGCTTCATCTGCTGCTTTTCATAAAAGGACGATCACTAGATGATAGTCGCCATGGAGATGTACCGGAAAGCTGTAAGTATTGTTACAAAATTGTGGAATGCTGGCTACATCGCCTATTTCGCAGGCGGATGGGTGCGCGACCACCTTCTCCAACATCCTTCAGACGATATTGACATCGCGACTAGTGCGCCGCCCGAAGAGGTCATGCGTCTTTTCCCAAAAACCATCAAGGTGGGCGTCTCTTTTGGCGTTGTCATGGTTATTATTGATGATATCCCCTTCGAAGTCGCCACGTTTCGAAAAGACGGGCTCTACCTTTATGGTCGCCGCCCTGAAACGGTCGTTTTCTCTACCCCGGAAGAAGATGCCCAGCGCCGAGATTTCACCATCAATGGCATGTTTTACAATCCGCTAAATGATAAGATTTTTGACTTTGTCGGTGGGCGGGAAGATTTGAAGCTGGGCCTCGTGCGCGCCATAGGCGATCCTGCTGAACGGTTCCGTGAAGATCGGCTTCGCATGGTGCGAGCGGTGCGCATGCACGCCCGCTTTGGCTTCGCGCTAGAATCAGCTACCCGAGACGCGATAAAACAGCAGGCGTATACCTTACTGTCTGCTGTTGCGAGGGAACGAATTTGGCAAGAGTTTCATAAGATGGCTGCTTACCCTGGCTTCACGCACGCTCTTTTGACCATGCATGAATTGGACCTCCTGCCATGTGTTTTCCCGCAATTGAAAAACGTACCGCTAGACGTTCTTAAGCAGCGGCTGCACCCTCTTCAAAGCCCCTGTCCAGCTATCCTTGGCTTAGTATTGCTTTTTCCAAATCTAGACCAAGACGCGCTTATCGAGTTGTTCGAAGAGCTTAAAGCACCGAAAAAAGAGATTTTGCTCGCGCTTTTCTTTCGCCAGCCCTTGCCCGCTAACGACTACGACTACGTAAAATTTTTCTCAGATAGCAGGTTCGCGCAGTGCGGGAGCTATTACCTCTCTTGCCTTAGTGATAGCGAGCGCCAGGAGCTACAAAAACAGCAGGGCCTCCTGCAGTCTTTTGTAGCGCGCCGCTTGCGTCGTGAGCTCGGCGTTTCTTCCAAGCAATTACAGGATGCGGGCATCCCACCAGGGCCGATCATGGGCCAGCTACTGATGGAGGCAGAGCGTCTTTCAGTCGAAAAAAAACTTGGAGACGCGCAAGCGGTCTTCGCTGAGCTTCGCCGCTCAGCGCACTGGCCTAAGGTCCCCTCATGATTACAAGCTTGCAGCATCCCCTAGTCAAACATTTGATCAGATTACGTGATTCTAGCGACTATCGCTCCGAGCAGCGCCGCGTGTTGATCCAAGGATCAAAAATGGTCCATGAGGTCGCTCAAACGACCAAGGTATACCGTATTTTAACCACTGGTGTAGTGCCGCCCCTAGCTGCGGAAGAATTGATCCACGTCTCAGAGAGTATCTTGACTAAGATTTCCGGCGTGATCAGCTCTGATGGTTTAGTGGCGGAGGTCGCTATGCCTTCGTGGGACTCAGTGGCCGCTTATACAAGGGTGCTTGCGCTCGATGCAATCAGCGATCCAGGCAACTTAGGCACGCTGATCCGTACAGCCCTGGCCTTCGGGTGGGAAGCGATCTACCTGCTGCAAGGATGCTGTGATCCTTTTAATGATAAAGCGCTCCGAGCGGCTATGGGGGCTACCTTTAAATTAACCCTGGATAGGGGCGATGCTGCGCAGCTGCATGCCCTTGCTATGAATAATGCCTGGCATACCCTGGTGGCTGATTTGCAGGGCCGTCCGCCCGGGCCTCTCAAAGGTCCTATCTTATTAGTTTTAGGTAACGAGGCCAAAGGTCCTTCGGAGGCCATCAAAACTTTCTGCCAGCCGGTGACATTGCCCATGCAAGGGGACATTGAGTCTCTCAATGTAGCCGTAGCGGGCGGCGTATTAATGTATCACTATAGATATAATAATTGTGAATAGTCGGTCGCTGGGCCGCCAATCGCAGCCTTGCTACTTGTCCTTCGGGGTGGTATCTTATGCGCCTATGGGAATGTCTATGGATGAAACATTGGAAGAGCACTACCTGCGAGGCTACCGCAAAGAGGGCCGTCAGGAACGCAAGCTCGCGTCTGCAAAAGATCGCTCCAAATGGAAAAAGTCTGACCAGGATAAACAGCAGAGTGCTTTTAGTGCGCAGGATCTCATCGATCAAGGCCTTTGCAGAGGGAGGGTTCTAGCTATCTCTTCGCAGGGCATCGTTGTTCAGGTGCAAGAGCAATCGCTAGCTTGTGAGCTGCGCGGCGTGCTAAAAAAGGAGAAGACCCAGCAAAAGAACCTTGTCGTCGTGGGTGATTTTGTTTGGGTAGAACTGCTGGGCCACGATGAAGGCGCGATTGCAGCTGTAGAGCCCCGTACCACTTGCCTGAGCCGTGCGGACAATCTCTCCCGCCGAAAAGAACAGCTGATTGCGGCCAATATTGATCAGGTATTCATTACTGTTTCGCTCATCGACCCGCCTTTTAAGCCTCCCCTTGTCGATCGCTACATCATCGCTGCTGAATTGGGAGGCTTAACCCCTATTTTGCTCATCAACAAAATCGATCTACTCGAAAAAGCTCTTCCAAGTGAAATCGAACATTTCCAAGAGGCGCTGAAGGCTTATAAACAGGCGCAAATTCCTGTCATTTGCTCCAGCATAACAACTGGTGAAGGAATTGAAGAAATTCGGCACGCTATGGTGGACAAAGCTAGCGTCTTCTCAGGTCAGTCGGGGGTAGGTAAATCGTCTCTTATTAATTGTGTAACTGGTCTCTGCCTGCGTACAGGAGCCACCGTTGCCCGCACAAAAAAGGGCGCTCACACCACCACTACTGCGCGCCTCATTCCCCTCCCCTCCGGTGGCTGGTGCGTCGATACCCCCGGCATCAAAAGTTTTGGTGTCTGGAGCTTAAAACGCGAAAATGTCGAGCAATATTTCACTGAAATCCATCAAGTCGGCCGCAAATGCAAATTCTCTGACTGCTCTCACAGCCATGAGGAGGACTGCGCCGTTATCCGTGCGATTAAGAAAGGAAAAATCTCCTGGCTTCGCTACGAATCCTACCGTACACTCAGGAATGAGACGGAAACGGAACACGTTAGCCGGTAATACCTAACTCCTCAGAGGTACCATGTCTTATATTCGTACAGTGAAAGCCCTCGAGATGCTGGATTCACGCGGCAATCCGACTGTTGAGGTTGTAGTGAGTGTCGACAATGGTATCGTCGCGCAAGCCTCTGTTCCTTCGGGCGCCTCTACAGGCCAAAATGAAGCGGTAGAATTGCGCGATGGTGATAAGAGCCGTTACGGGGGTAAAGGCGTGCAAACGGCTGTTGCGCATGTCAATGGCCCTCTCGCCCAGCTCCTCATCGGCGGACATGTCTTCGACCAAGCAAAACTCGACCGTCTCATGATAGAAGCTGATGCCACAGAAAACAAAAGTGCCCTCGGCGCTAATGCCATTCTAGGCGTGTCGTTAGCTATCGCCCGCGCAGCAGCGCTTACAGCCGGCCTCCCCCTCTACCGCTACTTGGGCGGTTGCAACACGTTCCTATTGCCATGTCCGATGATGAACATCATCAACGGAGGCGCCCACGCCGACAACGGCTTAGATTTTCAGGAATTTATGATCCGCCCCCTAGGCGCTCCTAGTTTTCGTGAGGGGCTAAGGTGGGGGGCCGAAATTTTCCACACCCTTCGCGCGCTGTTGAAAGCGCGCGGGCTGACCACCGCAGTCGGGGACGAAGGGGGCTTTGCTCCTTGTCTCCAAAGTAATGAAGAGGCGCTCGATCTTATCTTAGAAGCGATCGAAAAAGCCGGCTATCGTGCAGGCACGGAGATCACACTCGCACTAGATTGTGCGGCCACGGGCTTCCAAGATCCAGCTACGCAACTTTATGGAGAGCGCACCAGCGCAGAGCAGGTTGATTACCTAAAACAGCTTTGTGAGCAGTACCCAATTGATTCCATAGAAGATGGCCTAGCAGAAGATGACTGGGCTGGCTGGAAACAGCTCACAGAGGCCCTAGCAGAAAAGATCCAAATCGTGGGCGATGACCTCTTTGTGACTAATACGAAGTTTTTGAGAAGAGGGATTCAGGAAGGCATTGCAAACGCGATTCTGATCAAACCCAACCAGATCGGTACCCTCACGGAGACGTTAGAGACCATTCGCGTGGCTCAAAATGCAGGTTATGCAACGATCATCTCTCATCGCTCCGGCGAGACTGAAGACACGTTCATCGCCGATATTGCCGTAGCTGCTAACACAGGTCAGATCAAAACTGGCTCGCTCTCCCGAACGGATCGCATCGCTAAATACAACCGCTTGCTGCGCATTGAGGCTGACCTAGGCGAGGTTGGCAGCTACTGAAAGCGAATCTCTTTTCTAAGTAAGAAAATTCCAAGCAGGTTTGTGATCAACAGTAGCGCCTGGACGATAGCCATTACGGCCATGGCCTCGCGCTGTTCGACAAAGGTAAATAAAACAAACGCAAACGCCCCATAGACTAAGTAGACGGGCACGCCGTACCTAGGGCTAAGAAAGCGCGCACATTTAATGCCCACGCAAAAATAGGCGATGATTGTTGTGTAGCCCACAATTAGCAAAAGCGCTGGCGTGAACAGGTGCATATAGGGAAAATAGTTACTCAAAGCTGTTTGCACGAGCTCAGAGCCCGCCAGGGTATATTCGGCTTTCCAGACCCCTGTCAGTAGCACTAAAAGGATACTGGTGGTGCAAACTAAGTTGTCGATAAATACTCCGAATATAGCCAAACGCGCTTGGCTTTCTCTATGGACCGTGTTGGATTCACTCTGAATCACGGAGTCATAGCCGATTCCTATATCTGCAGAATAGGAAGCGCGTGCCATTCCTTGTTGTATCGCCATAATTACGCTAGCCCCTGCGAAACCGCCCACAGCAGCGTGTCCGGTAAACGCAGAGATAAATACGTTGGAGATGATGGTAGGTAGTTGCCCGGCTTCTTGTACGATGACCCAGATGCCCATCGTAAGATAGGCGATAATAAAGCCAGGCATGGTCATTGTACAGATCCTTCCGATGCGCTTAACGCCGCCGAGCGAGGAATACATCACAATGGCTAGGAAAAGCCCAATAATGAGATAGCGATTCACGCCCCAATTGGCTGACACGCTGTCAGCAACGACCGAAAATTGATAAATCTCTACGCCATAAACGCAGAGAAGGAACGCAATAAAAGCCGGCACAAAACGGTTCCCAAACGCATAGCGCAAAAAGTACATTGGGCCGCCATCGTACCCCCCTCGATCATTTGCTACGCGAAAGGTCAGACCTAAGTAGATTTCGCAGTACTTGATGATGGAGCCGATCAGGGCTGCCACCCAAACCCACACCAGGGCGCCTGGACCGCCAATTTGCACGGCCGTGGCTATACCCACAACATTGCCTATGCCGATCATTCCGCCTACCGAGGCGAAAAACACTTTAAGCGGATGTACCCCGCGCGCGCCCTCGGTAGAGCGGCCCATAAAGTCCCAGAAGGTCATCACAATTGCGGGAAGGGCACGTATCTGAAAAAAACGCGCTCGGATGGTAAAGTAGCCGCCCAACAGCACGATTAAAACAAAAGCAAAATAGCGCCAAAAGACGGCTTCTACTTTCATTAAAAACTCAAACGCTTCACTATATGCTAGCAGGCACGCCACTTAATAATTCCTCGAGAACAGTCATATACAATATCACGCGATATCACTTATGCCCAAGGAAAAAAACCGCAAATAGTGCGACTGAAAGCCGGCAGCGTCCGCTAAGAAACAAACCGCTTTGCTCTTTGTAGCCAAGGTCATAAATTCGCCCCGAACTAAGTCCACCTGGTGGCGCCCCCGAGCTCGAGCGCGATTACACTAACTCCTTGACACAGAAGGATTAGATGGCGTATCTTGTGCTCTTGTTCAGCCGCTCGCGGCGGGGCAAGCTCGGTCAGTGTCGGAAGTGTTGCACAAAAATATAGGGAGCCAGATTCGTATGGATTTTTCTGTTAGCAGCTTACAAAGAAGCGATCTCTATCCCTTGCCACCCGACGCGGCCCCGGCCGTAGACCTTGAGCGGGTCGATCCCTATAGTCTCGAAAGCCTCAAAGATTTACTAGATTCTAGGCTTAATCAAGGGCTAGATTTTTATGTTGTTGCCTTTAAGGAGGGAGGATACCTCTATTTTTTTGAAGCCTCCAGGTTTTGCGAACAAGTTTTTAAAAAAAATCTACGTAACCCGCTTACAAACATAGAAGTAGGCTGTTTTGAAATCCTGCGCTATTCAGATGATAATAAATTTTTTGAATTTTATTGCGATTCCGAGCAAGTAAACGATCCTGCCATCTGTCTACCTATATTTATTAGCGATCATACAAGAGCGGATATAGAAAGACGCATGCAGCTCCATAAGCTGGGTTGTCACTATCTAGAGGAAGGGAGCTACGACCCGACCAAAGCTATAAAGTACCTGACCCAAGCAGCGGAAAAAGGCTCTCGCACATCTCAAAAATTAGTTGGTTATCTAATGTTTGATAATAAAAAAATAGAAGAAGGTTTTTTCTGGTTCAATAAGTATTTAGAAGGGGAGGTCGGAGGGTCGCCCATGGATTTGATTTACTTAGCTACGCAAATAAGAAAAACAAATCTGTTAGAATCTTTTAATTTATTTCGAAAAGCAGCCCTAAAAGGAAATTATTTTGGTATAGCTGGCATTATTGATTTTTATGAAAGAGAAACCGGATTACAAGATTATTCGAAAGCCCTCCTTTGGAGGCAGGCCCTGCCCGTCGACTGGCAAGAATGCTCAGTCACCGATTTTTTAAACCACTTAGAAGAAGACGAATACGATTCTGATACGGTAGCAGAACTCGATATCCCCGCCGAACTTTTCCCCTAAATGCGGCCTCCCAGCCTGCGTCTTGCGCCGCTCCAGACTGTCACGCTAGCAGGGCGTGCACTCAAACTGGTTCAAATGCCTTATTTGATTTAGGGGGAGCAGCTCCGTGCCCTCACGAACTGAGCTAACCCGTTGCTTCCTGGGCTCTAGAGCTGTGGAAGGTAGCCTGTCATGACACCCTAAGGTATGGCAGAGCGGCCTGAGTCGGCCTACTGGGTGCGGCGCAGCTCTTAGAATTAAAAATAAAATACCCACGAACCTTCAAATTCACGCGTTATAGATAGTTTTAAAGATATTAAAACTCTTAAATTTTGTTATATAAAACAAATCTGTTTTTATTTGCCACGTGGTGGTTGCGTCTTTTAGCCAGCCCCGCAGGCCCTAAATAAGTGCTCCTTCCGCAGACCCAAGGCCACGCGGTAACTTCTCAATAAGTCGGTTTAGGCAAAGTTTCTGGCTCAGTGAAAGGCGGCGCCTGCGCAGGTGTGTGGGTTGGTGAGTGGCGCAATTCCGCTCTCTTACCCCGACTTATTGAGAAGTTACGCCACGCGCGGCTGCCGGCCGACTGGTGCCCGGTGTGATTTGGTTGGAATAATTTTTAAAAATCTATTTTATATAAAATTAAATAATAATAAGTATTAATAAATTTATATATAAATTTGTTTAAAATTAATTTTTTTAATATAATAAACATATCTGCGGGGGTGCTAGATGGAACCTTATGCCAGCCAAGGCGCGACGCCAACTAATCGGGCCGGATTAGACCAGGCGCCCAAGACTCCTTTGATTGAGCAGCCTCTGCCGAGCCCAGCTCACGAGCCCGCGCAGATTACCCAGGATTACTCAAACGCGAGTAAAGAGGCGGACCAGCAGCGGGCCGCTAACAATATACAAGATGCGCTTTTGCGGACTTGTCCGAGAACTGGCGGCGAACCAGTCGCTAAAAGGCACAAAGCCATGGAACTAGCCGATCCGTCCCCTGTACGAGTTGGTGTACCTAAAGCGGAAAGTTTTTTTTCTGGCAAGAGTGATCATCGTAAAGAGGCTCATATAGGGGGCGCCGTCGCAGCTGCTGCCAGAGATAGTTACTTCTTAAGTTCAGATGAATCAGATGGAGAGGTGAGCAGTTCAGATGAAAACGCAATTATAAATAAGGAAGCAAAAGATTTTAGAACCAAAGATTTTGTGGAAATACTCGGATTAGTAGAATCAGACGATTTTTCAGAGAACTATCCGGTAATGGAAAAAGTGGGAATTTTATTAGGAGAATTTGATTTGAAGTCGTCAAAAAAAGAAATAAGAGATTTTATCGTAGCAGCTGTAAAAAACACACCTGCAGAACAGTTTACGCCAAATCACTTTCACGCCTTCCATGCGTTAGTAAATTCCCCGACCTTTTCGCAAGATCAGGATTTGGCTGGAAAAAAATGGAATTATTCACCGAGATTAATTGCATCGAGTGGGCGCCAGAATCTAAGACAGGTTTCTTCCAAGCCGTAATGTCTAACTCTCCCTTCGCAACCTCCGGCCCACTGTGCTGCGTTCACCACACTCTACTAAGCCTACAAATAGAGGGTGCCAAAACTGCGGAGGGCCGGTCGCCGTTGCAGCTTTATATTGCCAACGTCGACAGTAAGAGTGGCGCAATAGATTACGCTCAAATTTTAGGGTTTGGTGAAGGCAAAAGATTGCTGCAAAAGGATGAAGAGTTTGAGCAAACGCTGAAGGAAAGCGAAGATTGCGCATCTGCAGTCGGCCGTAAACTAACTGGCTTACCAGAGGGCATTAAAAAAGTACCCAAACACCGAATTTTTTGTGCGGACGAAAGCCCTAACTATCACACCTGGTTTGCCAATCGAGGCGGCTTAATTACCGAGAGCATCTTTACCTCATTGAACACAGGACAAACGCCTGCGCAGGTGGACGTAGATTTACCAAGCATTATGCGGAGTAATAGCGGCAGTGAGGGGGGCCAAGTGCGCCCTGACCCATATCATTTGACCGGTACTCTCTACTCAGACATATTTGTTATGCCGCTACAAAATATCGAGGGCAGCAGCTCGTCAAGTGCTCCGAGTTCATATAACACGCCTCTCATGCTTAGCTAATTTTGTGGCTTGGTGAAAAAGCGCGATTACGCCGAGCGACGCAAATTTTACAGCTAGCAGAGCTGGCTCTGCGCGCGCCCTTGCTCCTAATCTACAGGTGCGCCCTCTCCAGGGTAAGATCTCACCCTAGAAAACACCGCATGTTACGGGCAGCGTCTTAGCGTTAACCATTCGTTGGCTACCCATTCTTGCATCCAGGCTTGTAGATTGGCGGCGATTTCAAGCTGTGCAGGCTCAGGCTGAGTTTCGAGCGCATTACATATCTCGTCGATGCAACTGCCCTTTGCAAAAAGAGTGAGTAGAAAATACTTCTCTTCGCAGATATTTCGCCAGATCATAGCTCCTTCGCTATTACGAAAAATCACGCTGTAGAAGCGTTTGGATTGATCTAGTTCGGGTAGAGGATGGGTGAGCCAGTGGTTTTCTTCTTGAGCAAGCAGCTTTGAGCGGAAGCGCATGAAGTCGTGCTCGAAGGAGAATAATCGAAAATGCGGTTGCAGGTATAGCTGCGCGTTGGCTAACTGAATTACGTCCGCTTGTGAGGCCGATAGCGGATCGTAGTGCGCGGCTACAAAGCAGGTGTTAAACGCAAAGTCTAGTAAGGCGCTTTCATAGATCAGTTGCTGGTGGGGCCCTGTGTATTGTTCCTTGGTCCATTTTGCCAGATGCGGTCCTAAACGCACCAGGGCCCAATGATCTGGCGGGTAAGCAACAAAATAAGGGCAGGCAAGCTGCTGCTCAAATTCTTTGCGGCCTAAAATTCTACAAGCCGTGGGGAAATTGTCTGCTAGGTTTTTAAATAGGCGCCACCAGTATTGCTGGCTGTAGATCTGCATGCGCTGGTAGGGCGCAAGAGAGGGGCTGGGGATTACGTAGCGCGCTGTTTCGGGCTTAATGAGGTTACCTTGTGGAGTGCGCGGCTGAATAGTGCTATCTTTGCGCAGAGGTTGCCCGATAATGCTTCCAAACCAGTGTTGAAGCTGCTTTAAGCGTTCAGGGACTGCCGGTTCATAGGTTTTCACGTTTGCACCCTGTTCAGCGATTGCTGAAATTCTTTGGCGCGCAACGCTTCTTTCCAAGTGTCGGCGAAACTAAGAAAGTTATCATCCCACTCTAAAAGGGTCGCAACGCCCCCCGTGCGAGGGTAGACGTCCGCGTAGATCTTCCAAACTTCTTCGCAGACATAGTTGTCGTGTGTATCTAAACAGTAGCTGCCGTAATCCATATGCCCTGCCAGGTGGATTTGTAGCACGCGTTCGATGGGGATGTTGGTGTAGTATTGGGAGGGCTCGAAGCCGTGGTTGCGGCTCGATACATAGATATTATTTACATCGAGCATCATGTAAATGTCGGCCTTATCCACGATGGATCCGTAGAAATCCCACTCAGGCATCTGATCGTCGCGAAAGGCCACATACGAAGAGAGATTCTCTAGCGCAAAAGGGATTTCCAAAAAGTCCTGCACGATACGTGCCCGCTCGGCTACGTAGTCGACTACCTCTCGGGTATAAGGCAAGGGGAGAAGGTCGTGATAGTGTGCACCTGGCAGCCTTCCCCAGCAGAGATGGTCAGAGACCCAGGGCGTTTTTGTTTTTTGTGCCAATGTTTTTAAACGTTTTAGATAATCCCAATCGAGCGGGTCCGGGCTACCGATTGCCAACGTTACCCCATGCATGACGACTGGATAGCGCTCGAGAATGCGTTCTAGATCATCCATGGCTTTACCACCTTCCACCATGAAATTTTCGCTGATAATTTCGAACCAATCTATCGCGGGCTGGTCTTTAAAAATTGCTTCGTAGTGGGGGACGCGCAGGCCGATGCCGATGCCAAGATTCGGGGGTCTCTGTTTTGGCGCAAGAGCTTGTGCATGGAGAGGAGAGAGTGGCGCGCTCATGTTTTTGCCTTCGTTTGCTGATGCGTCCCTTGTAGCACATCGGCCGCTTCCGAGGGAACGGAGCGGCCGATGATTTTTATTTTTTGAAACAGCCTGGGCGTGATTAACGATTTTGTGAGTCAGGCTGCTGCTGTTTTTGGTTGCTATTTCGCTTGAAATTCCTCTGGGCGCTGTTGCTTCTTTGGCGCTGCTGGGTATTTTTGGTTTGACTTTCTGACATAGAGGTCTGTTGTTTATTTACGGAGCTAGCTGTTTGGTTAACGCGATTAGCGACCTTTTCGCTACTAGTTTCATCGTAGGCAAGTTGGCCAGGTATTGGATTGGTTTGGTTGTTGTCGGGCGTAGCATCGGCTTTGCCATCTTGATTTACTGTGCGCTGATAGGAAGGAGCTGTCGGCTTTATGCTTTGTCCGCGACTAGGCTGGTTCACAGGGCCGTTGGGTGAGGTACTTTGGTTAGACTCGCTTATGCCTGGTGCTGCATCCACGTCCCCCAGAGCTAGCTGACTGGCAGCTGCGTTGCTATTGCTTTTGGTATTGCTACTTTTGCTGCCTGCGCGTTCTTGCGCTGGAGCTGTTGTTTCGTTGCCGATTGAAAGCTGAGACTGGCTGTTGCGGCGGCCTTGATTGGCGTTCTGTACTTTGTCATTCTGAGAGCGCCCTTTGTTGGGGTCATTTTTACCATGAAAGCCTTGGGCAGCGGCGTTGGCTCCTGATTCATACGAGGTGTTACGGTCGGTTGGCGCATGCCGTACACGATTTCTGGATTCGTAGGAATTTGCCTCTTGATCGGCAGTATTCCAGTTTTGGTTAAGGTTGTTAAGTTTGGCAATAAACGTTTCATGACCCTTGCTATTAAGCTGGGACAGAAGCTGTTGATCACTGTTTGCTTGCACGGTGTTAGTGATAATGAGACCACTAGCCAACCCTAGCAGCGCTAATTTCTTTAAATCATGTTTAGCCATAATCCATCTCCTGCGAATGATTCGCGTTTATCGATAATTTTTTTGGAGAGCCATCCTAGAATCTCCCACGCACTGCCGTCCACTACCCACACTTATGTACATAAGTGATTGTTGGTGTCGTTTCTCTCTTGGAAGCGACTACCAGCTCTGGGAGCCATTCTGTTGCTGTCTCACGTTGTTGTTGCGCTGAGTGCTGACACCTTGGTCACCGCTGGCGCCTGGGCGCTGCTTGGCCTGAGGCTGTGTTTGGTCCGAAAAACCAGCTTTCTGCCCACCGAATTGATTTTGTTTGTCCTGGTGTTGAGATCTTGCGGGAGGCTGTTGGCGCGTTGCTTGAGCGCCGCTATCGTTGCGGGTATGGCTGCTACATGAGCTTGCACCGCAGCCGTGTTTTTGACGCATTTTGCGCGGTTGGTCGTAGTCTTGGTGGCTTGCACGTTCGTTTTGGTTGGTATGTTCATCATCAATCGCAAGGCTTCCGCATGCGCCTCCGCCTTTGTAGACATATTCGCCAGCAGAAGAGCCTTGGTCAGTGGAATTGGGCCCGGTTTTTTCGGCCGTGTCGTCTGTCAAGGTGTCGTAAGCATCGCCCAGAGCCAATTGACCGCGTTTGCTATTGTTAGTGTTGCTGCCAGCGCTATGGGTGCCTTGGTTCGGGGTGCTGATTTCGTTAGCTGCGGAAAACTGAGGCTGGTTATTGGGACGGTTTTGAGCGCTCTGGAAAGAGTTGCGGTCATTGTTATTGCGCGTTGTTTGTTGGCGCACCCCGCCCGGGCCTCTAGCTCCGCTGTCATTGCGCAATCCGCTGCTTGTACGAGGGCCAGCGCCGCTATTCTGGCGAGTCTGTGGTTGGTTTGAGCTGTTCCAGTTGTCGCCGGTTGATGGGCTGGCGATTAGTCTGGCAACTGTGTGCTCACTGGCTGCGCTATTCATTTGCGAAAGAATCTGTTGGTCGCCGCTGGCCTCTACAGAGTTAGCGATGATTAGCCCGCCAGCTAGCCCCAATAATGCCAATTTTTTTAGATCGTGTTTTACCATGCGATATCTCCTGCGAACGAGTCGCGTTTGTTGATATAAATACTTCGGAAAACCACCCTAGAGGCCCCCTACATAGTGCTTTCTGCTATAAAGGCTCTTGTAATGGATGCGCTTGGTGGTTGCAAGAAAAAAGTTTGCATTTTGGGGATTCGATGTTTGAAGTTTAGCAAGAGGTTGATAGTACAACGCGCCTTTTAGCCGAATTTAGGCATAGTGTGCTTTCAAATCGCCTATGAATTGCCTTTGTACGTTTTCTCAAACTTGCCTCTGGCCATATTTTGCAGCTACTATTTAACTTAATCTCAAGCTCAATTCCATGGCTATACATAGAGAGACGAGTGTATGCCATTTAGGGTTGCCTGCTTCTGAAAGGGTCTTGTAGAGGCTTTCGCGGCCGACGTGAGCTTTTTTAGCTAAAGCCCCGAGCCCACCTTGCGCTTCTGCAACATTTCGAAGAGCAACCAAAAAAAGATGATGCGACTCTTCGTTACCTTTAAGGCTCTCTTCTAAAGCCGCATTTAGGTAGGCAACAGCCTCGTCGCGATCCTTTAGATGCTCGATTAAGAAATCTTGATATTGTTTACTTTTTGCCATAATTACTCTCCCTAGATTGATAATCTTTCAGATACTCGCTTGCTCTAGCTGTGTCTCTTTAAGGAGTAATACGACTTTATTCCCAATCTTCTCATAATAAATTCTGATTCCCTGACCATAGTGAATCCTCAGATCGCAAACAATCTCTTGCAAAGCTTTACAATCCCAAAGTTCCCAAGCTTTAGGCGATCTAA
>CAYUJS010000009.1:27042-45188 GCA_964445105.1 uncultured bacterium
GTTAGGATTTTGGCTCTGGCCTGGATCTCTTTGAGATCTTTGATCCAGATCTCAAAGGGCCGCTTGCCGTTAGCAGTTTCGCAAATATAAATTTTTATTTTACTTATATCACGATCTTTTTGTATCTTGTAGGATACATCTTTTCAAGCGGATTTTAATTAAGGATGGCGCAAACCATAAGGCAATCGTACCTATGCTCTTCTGAAACCTAATTCCGCGTTCTCGTAAGTGGCCTTAGCTACTGTTTCGACAGAGAGGCCTTTGACTTGTGCGATTAGCTGAGCTATTTCGGGCAGATAGCTTGGTTCATTTTTTTGGCCGCGTCGGCTTTGCGGGGCTAAGTAGGGCGTGTCTGTTTCGATGAGTAGCTGAGAAAGCGGAACTTCCTTGAGCGCCTCGCGCAGAGCGTCGCTGCGTTTAAACGTTACAATACCGCTGAAAGAGACGAACCAGCCGCGCGCAACCACTTCACGCGCTTGCTCTGCCGTGCCTGTAAAGCAGTGCAGAATGCCGGGGCCTGTATAGGCTTCATCTAAGATGCGAAACAAATCTGCGAAGGCTTCACGGCAGTGAATAATCACCGGGAGCTTGCATGAGGTCGCTAGCTTAAGATAGCGGCGCAGAAACTCCTGCTGAAGCTCTCGGGGCGAGTGGTCGTAATAATAGTCCAAGCCCGTTTCGCCGACGGCAACAAAATCCCCTTGACGGGCATGTTTTTCGAAGAGGGGGAAGAGCTCTTCCCCCTCTTTCAGTACGTCGTGCGGGGTGGTGGCACCGGCATTAAAAACTTGCGGATGCTTTTTAGCGAGCGCCAGTCCGGCCTCAAGAGACGCGCGATCAGTACAGATATTGACAATGCCGTTTACGGAAGCACGGAGCGCTCGATTAATCACTTCGTCGGCTTCGTTAACTACTTCAGGAGAGGTTAGATGTGCGTGTGAGTCGAAATACATCTAACGCGCCCTAGCTTCGGGATTTGGCTTGATCTCCATCTCATTTAAGTAAGAGACCACAGTGTCGGGCGTGAGCACTTGCGGAAGAATCACGGGTTTATCTGATCCTGGTGCATAGAGAAGATAGAGCGGTACGCCGTTGCGCCCATACTTGCGCAGCTCTTCCGTGATGACCGGATCAGGGCGCGTCCAGTCGGCTTTGAATCTGTAAACTCCTAGTTCATCAAATTTTTTCGTGACGTTGGCCATGCTCAGCACGGCGAAGTTGGTCTGGCAAATTACACACCATTTGGCCGTGAAGTCCACGAAGACAGGGTTACCTGCAGCGCGCAGTTGATCGACGGTCTCTTTGGAAAAAGAGTGCCATGTTTTGATATCGTCGGCATAGAAAGCTGTTTGCACAGCTCCTTCGGGGGTTACCTGCGCGGAAGCTACCACTAAATAGGCGCCTACGAGCAGAATAAAAAGCGCACATAGTCCGCCCGCTAGTCTAGTGCGACGAGGTTTAATGGGGTGACTCCATTGGCCATAGACCCAGCAACCAAACGACAGCACAAATAGGCCAGCCAACAGAAGAAACATGCCCCGATTGCCCGTTTGCGCACCGAATACCCAGACTAGCCACAGAATAGTTGCTAAGATCAAGAAGCCCATCAGCTGCTTAAACATCACCATCCAGGCGCCGGGCTTTGGCAGCCAACGCATCAGAGAGGGGAAGGCCGCTAACATGAGATAAGGAAAAGCCATGCCCAAGCCAAGCGAAGTGAAGACCAGCATCGAATAAAGCGGTGAGAGAGTCACGGCAAAACCGATTGCGGCTCCAAGAAAAGGTCCCGTGCAAGGAGTAGCTACAGCTGTAGCCAGCACGCCATTTAAAAAGGACCCGGTTAACCCGTGCGATCGATGCTTTGCTTTCACGCCTCTTTGTCCAGCCCATGACGCGAACATATGGCCAAATTCAAAAACGCCAAAAAGGCTCAAACCAAAAACAAACAAAATCGCGGCTAACAAAGCGACAAACAACGGCTCTTGTAGCTGGAACCCCCAGCCTACTGCATGACCATAAGCTTGCAAGGCCAATAGTAGCCCGGCCAAAACCCAGAAAGAGCTGATCACGCCCGCTGAAAAGGCTATGCCGTGCCTTAGTGTGGTTGACCGCGTTTGGCCCGCTATCTGCACAAAGCTCAGTACCTTCAGAGAGATTACCGGTAGAACGCAGGGCATAAGATTGAGGATCATACCCCCAAAAAATGCCATGATGATGGCCAGCCCCAGACCCATATCAAACTCGTGCCCAGCCAAAGAGACCTTATCGGCTAAAGCTAGCGCTTGCTTGGGCGCACCGCTCAAAGGGGTATTTATGGCGATCGCTTGAGATCCGCCGCGACTGTCCTTGAGAACAAGTACACCCCGCAGCGTTTGCAAGGAAGCTTCCTGCTGCACAGCTGGCAGTGAAACAAGGTAGCCTCCCTCTTTTTTCTGCGAGAAACAGAGGGTTTGAAGGGGATCGACCACGCCTTGCTCGTCCGGGAAGAAGGCTGCCTCTTGCATATCGCTGAGCTTACCCTGCGGCGGGGCTAAGGTCAGCTCGAAGGCATGACCGTTCTTCACGGCCGAAGCGGGCCAGCCAGCTGCTGGAATCTGCTTGCGCGCTTGTTGAAAAAGGGAAGAGGAGCGGACGTCTTTAAACGGTGCTATTTTACTTGCAGGCAAATCTATTGTTATCTGGCTATCGCCCGGGATGCAATGCCTGTCATCGCAAGCTACCCACTGCACGCAGGCGCTAAACTTGTACGATCGCTCAGGATCGAGATTTTTGGGAGGCCTGATTTCTGCCAGCAGCGCAAAGTTTTGTGTGTAACCGAAAGAGACCATCCCTTCTTTGTCAAACTGGGCTGGTGAGGGCCATGCCACGTCGATCAGCTCAAACCCGGGGGGCAGATCCCAAGTAACACTGGTGGACATACCCGCGTCGCCCGCATTCTTCCAGTAAGTCTGGAATCCGGGTGCTAACTCGGCCGAAAGAGCCAACCAGAACGGACGTTCGGGCAGAATGCTGCTATCTTCGGCAACTAGTTCATAGTTGACCGCTTCTTTTGCGCTAGGCGGCACTGCTGGCAATGATCCACAAAATAAGAGGCAATACATTAACCCCGCTAAAAACCGAAAACGCCCCAATCTCATCCCCTTTTCCAGAATCTTGACAAATACTACCGCGATACAGTATGCCCTTCTCGTACTTGTTTCCGCTAAGAGCCAATCAATCATAATTCAACACTGACGGTAGCCCATGATTATAAACATAAATCTATTAGCAAGCAACCCATTTTTGGATGCATATGTTAATTCTGATTTAATTGGAAAAATGCTATTTATTAGCTTAATAGGTCTTTCCATTATTAGCTGGGTCGTTTTGGTATATAAGTACCGTCAAACTACAAGCGCCCAGCAGCTCTCAAAAAAGTTTATAGCTACCTTTAGGGAAAAAAAGCACGCCCCCCTGGCTCTTGAAATAGCGCCTAATGAAAACCATAATCCTTTCTTCAATATTTACCACGCATTGCGACTCTATTCGATCGATTTACTGACAAAAAACCGTCGCTTTGGCCAGCAAGCCGGCGGTGACGCCCCGACTTACCTCTCCCCCTCTGACATCGAATTGGTAGGGTTGAAGCTCAGCGGGTCGATCTCTACCGAGACAGCGAAATTGGAAAACAATCTCTATCTCTTATCCACCGTGGTTACGCTGGGGCCGTTCCTGGGGCTGCTCGGTACTGTTTGGGGAATTTTAGTGACTTTCTCCAATCCCGACGCCATCGGTGGTACGGGTAGCAACCAGGTAATTCTGGGCGGCATTTCTCTGGCTTTGGTGACGACCGTGCTGGGCTTAGTCGACGCCATTCCCGCGCTCATCGGCTACAATTACTTGAAGAGTAGTATTTCCGGTTTTGAGGTCGAGATGGAAGCCTTTGCCAATGAAGTGCTCGCTTCCGTAGAATTACAGTACAGGCAAGTCGATGTGAAGAAGCATGATTAAAAGATTCCGAAGGCACACAGAAGAACCGACTATCAACCTTACAGCGTTAATTGATGTTGTATTTGTGATACTGATCATGTTTATTGTGGTGGCTCCTTTGCTTGAGATGGAGCGAGTAGAGCTTGCCCAAGCTCCGTCGAATACAGAGCGCGTGCAACCGCTACGCAACCAGAGCGCGGTGGCCATCCAAGTGAAGGCAGACAATTCGATTTGGTTGCATGAAAGAAAAGTTAATTCGACAGAGCTTGCTTCAGAACTCAAGCAACTGCGCGTTAAATATGCCCAAGTGATCCCCCAGCTTTACCAAGATCAGCGCGCGCAATTTGGGACCTACCAAACGGTAAAAAACGCTGTTGAGGCGGCGGGCTGGCCAGAATTGCACCTCGTACTGCAACCAGGACAGGTCAAAAAATGAGGATGGATCGGTCACTCGTGACCACCTTCCTGCTAGTGATGTCCGTGCACGCAGGGCTTATCTTATGGGTTTTGGGCAGGAGCAGCTCTCAACCGCTTTTAGTGCCCGCCCCCCCTCTAGTCGTTAGAACTATTTCGCTCCAGCCTCCACAATCGGTTATACAAACGGTCGTACAGGTCGCTCCCGCGCCCAAAAAAACCGTTGTCGAGCAACCTGTGTCCACAAAGACCGAGGCAAAAAAGCCCAAAACGGTCGCGCAGCCAAAACCAGCCAAGGCCGAAGTAAAAAAACAGGTCATTGAAGTCACGAAAGCCAAGGAAGTAGCCAAGCCCAAACCTAACCCATCTACCACAACCAATAAACCTGCGCCAAAAAAGGCGGCGGCGGCCCAGGCAATGAGCGATGACCCTCTGCTGGCTACAGCTCGGCAAGCTTTACAAAGCCTCAAGCAGCCCACGACCGTCGAGCCCGCTAAGGCATTTGCGGCAGCCTCTGCCGCTCCCCAAACCGTATATCTCCCCTACGAACAGACGCTCGGTCAACGCCTACACCAGCTGGTGCGCTTACCCGAGTATGGCGAGGTTTCCATCCAGCTCACCCTCCGTCGCGATGGTACGGTTGTTAAAGTCGAGGTTCTCTCTGCCGAAAGCGAGCGCAATCGCGACCATATCCAGCAGCAGTTGCCCAATCTCCGTTTTCCCACCTTCGGTAAGCAGTATACAGGAGAAGAGACGCACATATTTCGGTTAGTGATTAAGAACGAGTAGTTTTTTCTACTCTAACCGCTAATTTCGCACAATTTTCGAGCGCGCCGAATCCGCACAGGGTCTGTTGATTGCGCGGAGACGCTTAGCAAAGCCCTGACGGGTCTTAACCGGCGACTGGGAGAACGATAGTTTGATTATAATCGAGAGCATTAACAAGTTTCACGCAGAGACGTGTCGCATTCCCAACGAGTTATGATGACGTGGCTTCGCGATTGAACTATCTTCTTGGTGGCCCGCACCCACTTTGGAGCTCACGTTGCCTACTTGAACTGCTGCTGGGACATTCAGCAGCTGGTTTACGGTAGCTGAAACAGGCGGAACATCGCAGATTTTCTTGTAGCCCCGGCAGCCCCTCAATCTAGTCCTGAGCTCGCTCGCGCAAATGCCGCACGATATCGACTACCGAGAATGGGTGCGAATTCAAATCGCTGAGGCCGAAAAGATCTATGGGCAGGGCACTGAGTGGCAGGCAGTTCGATATGGTTGGAGGAAAGTGCAGGTTCCCTTTTAACTTTCCGAGCCCTTCCTTTTGCCAACCGGGCTAGCCCTTGTGTCGATGAGTAATGATCCAGTAGGCCGTCGCTGTCGCAAGCACCAGAGCGCCAATTCCGTACAGGTAGGAGGCCTCTGCCGTTTGATAATCTAAGATGATGACCTTCCGCGAAACGGCGATCAGCGCTGTGGCTAGTACCACGCGCACGTGCACGGAGTCTTCTTGCAGATAGATAATCACGTTATTAAAAATCTCGATCGCGATCAATACTCCGATGAAGGCGCCCAAAATAGTTAAAATTTCTTCAATATAGAAATAGCCGAGCGGCCGCGAAACGAAGATCTTGTCGTAGATGATCAGCACCACATCTACGACACTAGCCAAAATCACCACGATCATCAGGACTGCTAAGACACGGACGCAGCCATAAACAATTTTATTAAGAAATTTGATCAAGGGCTCTTGCGTTGGCTGCGGATTATCTAGGTCAGGATCGGGCACGCACTCTCCTACAGGTGGACTAGCTTTGGATCCATCCTGATAAGCTGGCCTGCTCTATCCTGTCAATTTTATCGACAAAATGGCATCGCTAATGCCAAATTGAGGCGCAAAATGGCATTAGCGATGCCGTTTTGCGTTTATCTGGAGGTGTGATGAAATTTTATAAGCGGCTGTTTCGAGAGCCAAAAGAGAGCTTTTTTCTCTTTGGCCCCCGGGGTACAGGAAAGTCTACGCTTCTACAGGAGCGCTTTCCAGGTGCTCTTTGGATTGATCTGTTGCAGCCGGATCTTTTAAGGAGTTACGGCAGCCGTCCGGAGCGGTTGATCGACCTAGTCGCGGCTAGCTCGCAAAAGGTAATTGTGATCCGGGAGGTTCAGCGCGTACCGTCTTTGTTAGGTGTAGTTCATTTTTTGATTGAGCAGAAGAAGGGGTGGCAATTCGTTTTAACCGGTTCCAGTTCTCGCAAACTAAGGAGGACGAGAGCCGATCTTCTTGGCGGACGCGCGTTGAAGCGTAGCCTGCATCCGTTCATGGCCGCTGAGTTAGAGGGTGAGTTCTCACTTAAATTAGCCCTCCAATATGGTCTTCTGCCTCTGGTATTTGATAAAGAAGACCAAGAAAGCGCTTTGCAAGCATACATTGGCTTGTATTTACAGGAGGAGATTCAAACAGAGGGCCTGGTGCGCAATCTGGAGAGCTTTTCGCGGTTTCTAGAGGCGGTCAGTTTTTCGCATGCCCTTTTTCGCATGCCTCTAAGCTTAACGTGACAAATATTGCCCGCGAGTGTGAAGTCAAGCGCAAAACTGTGGAAAACTATATCGAGATTTTAGAGGAGCTATTGCTGGCTTACCGGTTGCCTGTTTTTACCAAACGCGCGCAGCGAGAATTAAGCGCCCATCCAAAATTTTACTTCTTCGATGCGGGGGTATTCCGGGCTCTTAGGCCCACGGGTTTTCTTGACCATTCAGAAGAGATTGAGGGATTGGCTCTGGAGGGTTTGGTCGCTCAGCATCTGATGGCTTGGAATGACTATGGCAAAAATAATAATAACATTGCCTTCTGGAGAACCCGCGCAGGCGTGGAGGTAGATTTTATCGTTTATGGCCCCGAGGATTTTTGGGCCATCGAGCTCAAGCATGCGACAAGGGTATTCCCCAATGACCTCAAACCAATCGAGGCGTTTCTCGAGGACTATCCGATGGCTCGCGGTTTGCTGTTGCATAGAGGAAAGGAGGTCTTTTTAGAAAAAAATATTCTTTGCGTACCTGCGGAGAGCTTCCTTTGCCATTTGGTACCTGGGCGATCCATCAATGAGGTGGTGAAGGGTTTGGGCTCATAGTTTTTGCAGATCTGGAAAATTTTCGAATAGATCTTTCAGGTCGAGGGGCTGGTCGTCGAGCGGTTGAATGGTCACTAGAATAGGCTCGGGGCCATTTTTGCCGAACGATAGCCTTCTGAGGCTAGTTTGCCACCAGTAGCGATAAGGTGAGGCGTAGTGCTGTTTTCCATCGCTGAACCAGTACAGAGCTTCTTGTTTGAGTTGCTCTTTTTTGAGTTTTACCAAAACTGCGGTGCCATTAGGAATAGGGGTCACCTTCTCAGATACCACCTCCCAGCCGCCCCCACGGAAACAGTAGAGAGGGTCATGCACGGCATGTCTGTCCCTGGTCCCATCTAGCGCGGTCAGAAAGATCGCGCGCTTTTTTATCTGGTAAGCTCGTTTTAGTACCCCCACATTTTTGAAAAATGATTTTTCCCAATCCTGCATGGGAAGAATTTCTCCCACAAAGCCGTTTCCCATGAGCGGCAGTTGATCCATACGCTCTTTGGCGTCGGGGAGGGGGTAAAATTGCCATAGGGCTCCTAGGACGATAGCTAGGGTGAGCATGATCCGTAGCAGCAAACGGCTCATGCCCGCTCCTTTTTTATGAGCAGCCAAACAGCGCCGAAAGCGGCGAGGCCGATTTGTAGTATAAGCTGCTGCGATTGCGTGAGCAGCTTGGTCATGTAGCCTAAGGCCGGAGTCCAAGAGGGGAAGCTAGCTAGCCATACAAGCTGTGGCCAGCTCCAAGGCAGCATGCCAGCTAAAGCTAACGCAAAGCCGAAGTGATTTAATACGTGCAAGGAGCCGATTGTACCCGCTAATGAGCTCAACACGGCTGCTCCCAGAAGAATTGGCGTGGTATTTTTGGCAGAGCCCACTAAAATTCCTCGGGCGATAAACCATGTCCACGGACCAATCCAGAGCAAAAAAGCTATCCAGGCATGCCGCACAGAGGGGGTGCTCGCCCACGAGGGTGGCAGGTCTGCGGCCATGAGCCCGCAGTAAAGGAGAATAGCTAGCTCGATCAGCGAGGGCAGGCCCTTATTTTTCATCGGGCTTAGGCTCCTGTAGCTGAAAGATGAGCCAACACCCTAGGAACATGAGCATCAGGATAGACCAGCCTCCCACCGTGTGGAAAGTACCCATGGCAACTTGAGGGCCGAAGAGCAGTCCAACGGAGCTAAGCATGAGGATACGCACCGTATTCGCCAACCAGGCCATGGCAAATAGCACAGGAAGGTTCCACCAGTATCGGTTTGTTTCGCCCAGAATGATGTAGGCGATGACAGAGCCAGCAATCAGCATAGACTGCAGGGTGTTGAGTCCGGCGCAAGCCGCTTCGACAGAGATGGGAAGGCCATTGACGAGCAGGTTGGTGCCTTCATAGTGGACGTCGAGTCCGATCAGTTGGAAAACCTTAGCAGTGATAAAGGCGCCGGAGAGACGGAAGTACCAACCGAGGGTCTGTAAATCAAGGGTTACCCATGGAAACGAAAGTAAAGGCAATACGAGCAGTTTGTAGGTAGAGGCGTGATGAGGGACAGATGTGCGGCGCTTCAGCCAAAGCCAAAATAGGTAAGTCCAGGCTACCGCAAGGAGCAGGGTGAGGTTGCTGAGGATACCCAGCAAAAGCAGTCCTACGGCTAGTAGGATACCTTTTACGGGTAGTTCGCCCGCCACCTGATCGAGCAGACTCCAAGGCCTCCCTAGCCAATAAAAAACTGGGAGAGCCACTAAAATAGGCAGTGTGTCGTCGGCGCTGGTCATCCAGTCGGTGTTTCTCAGCCAGATAAACACCGCTAGTAGGCCCAGCCCGACGATTACAAGCCAGTCTTGCTTAGTGAGCTTTGTCATCTGTCTTCTTTAGCTCCTTCAGGATCTGCGCCATGTTTTGCTGCAAAAGATCATTATTAGGGAACTCGGCCAGAATTTCCTCTGTCAGCTTCTTGGCGCGCTGCCAGTCTTTGTTTTGGAAGGCTTTGCGCGCCAGGTAGGATTTGGCTTCCCAGGAGTCCTTCTCGATGGCACTGTACATCTGGTCGGCCTCCTCATTTTTACCTTCGAGCAAAGCGACTCGCGCCAGGGTTTCTTTGCCAATAATTTCTTTGGACAGCCTTGGCTGCGCAGTGACAACTTCGCGCGCTTTAGCGTAATCCTGTTTTTCGATATAGAGCAGGCTTACTAGCCAGGCCGAGCGAAAGCCAATATCGCTGTCAAGAGAAGAGAGCTTTTTCAGCTGCTCAAGGGCCGCATCCGGGGATCCGGTAGAAACCAGCAGCTCGCCGATCAGCATGGAAAGCTGTGGAGAAGGGATCTGCTTGGTAGCAAAGCCCAGGGCGACAAGGTCGCCTTGGTTATACCTGATCGCCTGCGTGACGCCATAGGCATACCATTGAGGGTACTCCTTGGGTAATATGTTTGGCGGTGAGAGATTGAGCGCTGCTTCCAGCCAGCCTGCAGCAAGGAAAGCGGCAGCGAAGGCGTCCTTACCGATTAAAAG
This sequence comes from uncultured bacterium, assembly GCA_964445105.1. Taxonomy (GTDB): domain Bacteria; phylum Chlamydiota; class Chlamydiia; order Chlamydiales; family JAJFMA01; genus CAWBNS01. Next base: position 37,033 of record CAYUJS010000009.1, read on the forward strand.
CGCATGCAGCTCTTCAGGAATTTTTGCGTTCGGTTTATTGGCTACGTTATGTTGTGAATACTCATTGATGGCTACGACGAGCGGATGCTTTTGCATCTCGGCGTCGACCGTCTCAACAGAGTCTTTGAATGACTTTTCAGCCGAAGCTGACTGCACTTCGTCCAGCGTGAAAATTCCTAGTTTGCGGTAGGTCAATATGCGCTTGATGAGCTGCTCTAACTGCGGATTCCACGACTCGTTTTTGAATGCGTTATACTGCAATAACTCCCACGCTTTTCCTTCTTTACCATCCTCCAGCTGCTGTAGTAACCGCAACCAGTAGGTAGCCTGTTGCTCTTGTAGATAGCGCGTAGCTAAAGGCAGCTTATCGAACTCCTGCTGGTCCCAGAACTTGTTGGCAGCGAGATGGAAGAGATACTGTAAGAAAGGCTTTAAATCGCCATCGGGCAACTGCTGAGAGGTCCAATCCACGTCGAGCGGAGTTGCCACGCGGCTCCAGAACCAGCTTTTGAGCCACAAAGAATCGCTTTTAGGACGGTTTAGGTTATCGTGCCATACCGCCAAAGCGAGTTTGTAACGCCCGTGGCGTAGGTAGAACTCAGCCAATTGGTCTAGTAGGCCTAGGTTTTCTGGCTGCACCTGTACAGCGCTGAGGTATTCGTTCAGGGCTAGTCCGGGCTTACCCACCGCCTCTAATAAACGTGCGCGGTAGGAGCGCACATCGATATTTTGTGGATCGCGGTTATAAGCGTCGGTTAAGTGGCCCCAAGAGGCCCAAGGGCTATCCTGCACCTGCAAAAGCGCGAGGCGAACTAGCCGAACGATGTCTTTTTTCCCCTCGAAAGACTGCTTATTTAAGAATTTGATGGCGGCCTGACGCCCATCTTTCAGCAAGGTTCTATCTGCATCCAGCACGAACCACACCTCTGCTAGTGTCTCGCGCCCTTGCCATTTGGACCGCACTTTACTGTAGTCTTCTAGGCGCATACTGCGCAGCAGAATACCTGCTAGGCCGGCCGAAGCCGCTTCGCTTTCCAGCACTTTATTAGGTACCGTTTCCCATAGATACATGAGCCGTATAGCATCTCCAGTCTTGATAGAGGCATCTAGGTAGAGTTGCAGCCATTCTTGCGCTTGTGGATTGTTCACCCGAGCAAACTTGTTGGTATAGTGGTCGATGATTTGCAAAGCTTCTGCGGGTTTCGAGTTCTTCAATAGCTCCTTGACCTTAGCCAGGTCATCGGCTTCTTGCTGGGGAGAGACGGAGCGCGAGGCTAGGTAATCTTTAATTTTATGGCGAAAAACCACTCCAGTTGTAGCGACAAAAACCGCCATGATACAGGCCGCAACGAAAAGAAATCTGCGCATTAAAAGTCCCTTTTTGGAATTATATAAATAAATTTAAAACATACAGCATGAAGCCTCAAGAAGGAAGAATAAAGCAATCGGTGAGTGCGCTTTTCATCCCTCACTCTTCTTGGTATGGCTTATCGCCCGGATAGGATGTATTGGGCTGGACGTAGAAGCGCCCACGATCGTACCGCCCCTGCTGATAGGTCGTTTTTCCTCTTGGCACCGTGTAATAACCAGTGCGTTTGCCTGTAGGCTCGCGGAAATACTGACCTCTTGCGGGATCGAGGAAATAGTTTTCTTGCTCTCCGTAGGGCATGCTGTAGTGTGTATTACCGTCGATCTCGCGCTTATTCACATCGTAAAGGTCTATAGCTACTGGGCTTTGGATAGGCTCTAGCTGAAGCGCTATCATCGCCATAGCAAAGGTGATGCAGGGGCCCCAAAGAGTTGTATAGGTCATCTTTTCTTCTAGCCCCGATTTGTGATTTTTGATCTACAACCAACTATATTTTTGTGCTTAGCCATCCGACGGCCCGCTCAAAAATACAATCCATAAACCCCAACTAGTAACAGCCGTAACAAGGGTATTTCTCCCCTTCAGGTTCTTGGCCTGTGCGTCCTGGATAGGGTACTGGGGGCTCTACGCGGTAGCGTCCGTTTTCACAATAGCCCGTGTAGTAGGGGCCGCTGTAGCGCTCACGGCGATTTTCGCGTTCTCTATAATTTTGTTCGTACAGGCTATGTGAGCCATTTGCATCCATGGGCGCCAGCAGCAGCCACGGACCGATTAATACTGGTATCCAAGTGAAAAGGTTCACTACTTTCATAGAGATCTCCTCGATCTATTGTTTGATTGAGTTTTTGATCTAGGTTTTTGATTTTTATCAGTTCTGACCTTAGCTGAGGATTATCGGGGAATTCTTCCAGCAGCTGATGCGTGAGCAAAGCTGCGCGGCTCCAATCTTTTTGTTCGTAAGCGCGCCGCGCGAGGTAAAACTTGGCTTCGACCGATTCTTGCTCGAGCTCTTGGTAGAGACGATCTGCCCGGGTGATATTGCCGGCTTCCATCTCGATACGAGCTAAAGTTTCTTTGCCGATGAGATTACTGGCGAGCCTATAATGGGCGATGATCGTCTGCTTGGCCTTTTCAAATTGTTTGCGGCGCAAGTGGATGAGACTAGTCACCCAGGCCGCCCTGAGACCGATATCTGAGTCGCTTCTGAGCAACGGAGCAAGCTGGCTGAGTCCGCTGTCAAAGTTACCGGTAGCGATTAGTAACTCTCCCATCAAAAGCTGCAAAGGTGGCGATTTATGCTGTTTAGCGGCAAACTCCAACGCCTCTTGCGGGCTGCGGTTAAATCTTATGGCCTGTGTATAAGCGAAAGCGAGCCAATCCGGGAGATCTCGTGGCAGTACCTCCGGTATAGGATAACTGAGCGCCGCTTCCAGCCAGCCTGCGGCTAGGAAGGTGCTAGGGATAGCGTAGGGGCTGAGTAGCAGATTTCTCGTCTGCGCTGGCATACGCGCCGAAGGATCGGCTGCCAGTCGTTCGAGTTCGCGGAAAAAATGATGCCGATCCGCATCTGCGGAGGTTTGCCGATCGCCTTCACGCATTTGTAGCGAGCGAGCGATTCTATAGTTAACGACCTGCTGCAGCGCATTGTGCAGGTCGGCGTCCCAAAGCACATGCCTAAAAGGATTTTCAGCCAGCATGAGTGCTGCCTGTTTCTCTTTGCCTTCCTTGAGAGCTTGCGCAAGGCGTAACCAGTAGGTTGCCTGTTGTGTGGCGAGAAATTGGGAGTAGTTTGGGATCTGTTTAAAGGTGGCTTTATGCCAAAAACGGTCTTTTTGAAGCTCCAGCAGATAAGCAATGAACGGTTTGAGGTGCCCCACCGGGATGGACTGCTGTGACCAATCGACTGGCAGTGGATAGACAACGCGCGACCAGAAAAGCGTTTTGATCCAAAGCGTATCGCTGCGCGGTAGAGCAAGACCGCAGCACCAATTTTCGATAGCCAGTACGTAGTGGCCATGTCTGCGATAAAACTCCCCCAGTTGATCGATCAAAGCAACGCTGGAGGGATCTTTTTGCACGGCTCGCAAATATTCCTGCCGTGCCAATTCAGGCCGGTCTGTCAGCTCGAAAATTTCTGCCCGTGCGGCCAGGAGACTGCTGTTATTGGGATCTTTGGCGCGTGCTTCTGTGAGGTAATTCCAAGCAGCTTTTAAGTTGTTAGGCGCGCGTAAAATAGCCAGCCGGCTCAACCGGCCCACGTCGGCTGAGCCTTCAAATGAGTGCGTAGACAACGCCTGGAGCGCCTCTTCGCGCTTGCCTTCGGCCAGTAAAGCGTCTACTTCCAGATCAAACCACGCAGCTGCTTTGGTGGCTTTGAATTGCCACTCCTCCCGAAGTTTTTGGTACTTTTTTAGCCGTCCCGTGGCAATTAGCTGAGAGGCCACTAACAAAGTGGCCTCTTCACGGTTTTCAAATTTTTTGGGGAATTTCTGGTAGATATCCAGCAGCGCCGGCCCGTCTCGCAGCTGAGTGAGTGCCTGAATAGTGGGGAGTTGCCAATCTATCGGCTGATCTTGCGCTTTGGGATCGACTGGATAGTAGGCGCGTATTTGCTCTAAAGCGTGGCCGGATTCCCCGATGGAAAGATAACGGCTTACTGATTCATAGTCCTGCATCTCCCTGGCCAAAGTGGCAGATTGCTGCTGACGATGCCGAAGCACCATACCGCCTGCAACTATTGCTACCACCCCAACGGCAATCGCCAAACGTGCACGCATCCGCATTCCCCCGCATCCCTGTCTTTAGGCCCTTCTATATCAAGAACATTTTTTCCTCAAGCTGGAAGAGGGGCGTATTATTTTGAATAATTTTAAAGCGATAGAAAGATGCCCGCAGGGGATATAGAGCTTCCAATCGGCTAGATTTTTTCGTAAAGATCTAGAATAAGTTCAGCAGTTCCCGCTAAAAAAAGAAACGGTCTCACAGATAAGTGGCAGCAGGCTTAGTTCGCCAAGAGTTCGTAATATTAGCTGCGGATAAAAAACAAAAATGAGGTTCATAGCTATTTCAGAGCCAATCAGCTTCTTTTTTTAGCGGGAGCTACTTAAATGAATTTTAATTTGTTGACAAAAAACATGTCTTTTGAGAATTTGTGGTTCTTGGGTTTGGCAGGGCCTTATTCCGAGATTGCATAGTAGCTTTTTGTTTAACCCTATATAGATAGGATGTTTTTCATGCTTTCGGCAGTATCATTTAATGATGGGCAAACACTAACAGGGCTTCCTGACCATAAAGTCGAATCTTTGATTAGGCAAAATTTACCCCAAAAGACTTATTCTACGATTCGAGTGAATACGATAGATCACGTGTTTCCAGGGGCCTCTGAGGCTTCGCGGTCAAGGGAAATCGTGCTCACGAGAACTTCTATCGATATCGGTTGGCAGTCTATGAAAGTATTTTTTTCTGCTCTCCTTCTCGGCGCGGACTTGCCTAGCGAACCTGTAGTAGATCCTGATCTTCTCGTTCAAGGTCTTATAGGCGGTGCTAACGATGCAGCGCGGTTAGCGGGAAAACAGGAGGTAAAAAAGGCCTTTCTAGCTTGTCATAGAATCAAACTGATCCTGTCAGATGACTGTAATTATTTCCAAATAGAAACGGAGCAAGCGCGTTTCTTAGTTTTAGCTAGGAGAGCTGGCCAGGTCGCCTCTCCCATTTTAATCAGCTTAACGGAGTTTGCAATAACAGAAGGGCTACCTTTGCTTTTGGCGTTAATCAAAAAATAAACAAAAGGAGATCTGTCTTATGAGTGCACCAATTCGTATATATGAAGGGAATCCAATCAGTGGCCTAGCAGACCATAAGGTCGAGAGCCTAGTTAGGAAACAGTTGCCCAGCGGTACATATACCTCGATTTCTGTAAAGAAAAAAGAACTGTCGAACGGCGCAGGGGGTTTGATGGCGGGCCGGGTGATTACCTTGCAAAGACAAGTGTGGTTTAAGATACCGGAGTTATTTGTTGGCTTTTTTCTGGAGCTTTTCAGCCCACAAAGCGCTTTAGAAAGGTATGGAGATATAGTAGGAGATTCTTTGGTTGCGGGGTTAGTAACAAACGACAGCACGCTGTCTCCAGAGGACAGGGCGCAAGCGCTAATCGACATTAAAGCTGCATACCACAGGTCTAGAAAATTTTCAATCTTTATTTCTGATTGTTGCAACTATACTAGTGTATTTATGGATGGCGAGGATTCTGTGTTGCTTGGTTCTAGCCGCAGTGGCGGGCAAGCTATCAATTCTTTTTTTCAAAAAATCCTGGGCAGCAAACCGGCAGTTAGCGCGCCTTAGGGGATCTGGCGCAGAACGGGTCGAAGGTTAGTGAAGTATTTATCTTAAAATGAGGAAATTTTATGAATACAGGCTTGAAAATATGCTCTTGTGCGGTGGCTCCGGCCTGCTTGCATTTCGGGGTGCCCAGCGGAGGGGTAGAAGTAAATACGCAGGATGCCCGGGTTGTCGAGGCAGCTCAGCAATCTTTAATTCCCATGGAAATTGGCGAACCAAAAACGTGTCCTGCAGCAGCTTTGACCGGCCAATTCGAGGCAATCGACGAAGCGATAAGCGGCATGCCCGACGAGGCGGCAGGGGAGCGCGCTAGCGACGTCCTGGAGGCTGTCCGGCATATCGATGAAGCGCCAGGAGTGGGAATGTCTGACGAAGCAATACGAGAGCGCGGCCGCTTCAGCGGCGCTCCGGAGGCCGTCGGGCAGTCCCAGGGGGATTCTGCATTACATAGCACCGTGGTGCCCCAAACGCTGGCGCTGGTTGACGCGAATTTTGGTGTACTTAACGACGGGCAGTCGCAAGATATGCAGTTCCACCAGATTCAAGAGATGGTTGAGCAATTTATAGATCCTCAAGCGATAAAAAGTGTCGCAGATTACGCTGCGAGATCTTTCGAAGAGGTTGTAAATGAATTTTTCGCTAAAAACGAAAAATTCATAGAGCACCGAGAAGAGTTAAGATATATCTCCGATGCACACACTTACTCTATTTCGCTGAAAAAGATGGAAGAGCTCGCTAAGTCGCTGCAAAACATCCAGGAGTCGGCAGAGAGCAGAGACTTACAAGAAAGAGATCAAGAAATACTTCCGGCGCTAAAGTCGATGGCCACTACAAGAGCCGACGAAGTCCGCAAGGCCCTCGCCGCTATGCCTCTTGGCTCCAGCACACTCCTGCTCAGCGATCTTGACCGTTTAAAAAAAGTGAGCGAAGTAGCTACAGAGTCAACTTATGAGTCTCAGACGGGGAGATTTTATGAACCGCAAGTAAGCCAGATGGGTCTTACAGGTTTCTTTGGAGGCTTGAAGAGAGAGCGGGGTTACACTTCCATTACAGTAGGCTGGAAAGTGTCTAAAATGTTTGGTCGCGAGTTAGGCCGGATGTGTACTTACGTTGCTTTTCAAAAAAGTAAAGAGTCTGTTACAGCCAGTCTAAAGTCGAAGCAGTCGGGCACCTCTTTTCCGTCAAACTTTATTGACGTGTCTACCCCGGCCCGTCGGGTTTCAAACAAGGAGGAAGATCACGGCAACGGTATTTGGCCGTCCCTCTTGTATCATTACGATCAACTTCGATCAAAAGGCGCTTCAACAAGCTCTGGCAGCTCTTCGTCTAGCACGGGCGTTCTTAAGCCTTCTGCGGGCCAGCGCGCGCAGCTATCTGCTAGTGACAGAGAGAGCTATGCAGATGCCGTGGAAAGAATAGTGCCTAATTTACGCGAAAAGGCAGACCAGTGGAACTTCGCGGCGTATAAGGTTTTTAGCTCGGACAAGGCTGCGGAGTATTTTTGTATTTCGCCGCAGGAGGCTGCTAAATACGAATACATTATTTTCTACCATAAACCGGCACCTTAGTAAGCGATTCCATTTGAATAATTGCCGAGCGGGGGTGCAGGCGAGGATTGAGCCTTCACCCCATCTCACACTTTTGGCTCCAAAAACCTGTATGCTTGAGCCCTGATTGAGAGAGATGGCTGCTCTCTTTATCTGAGGAGAGACCACGAGACGTTTTTCAGAGCTCTTAAACCCAGCTTCAAGGGTCTTCTTAGTCTAGGTTCAGCCGCAGCACCGTAGCTGTTGGTAGGCGGTCGAATGTACGAGGCGGCTGATCTAGGTAACATAGTAAAAAGACAAGCCGATATCGGGTGAGCACTGCTGGGTTTTTTGCACGCCTCAACGTTAGGTAGCTGGTGCCTTCTTCACGCTGGCAGCCTGCAACCGTTTAGCGCCTAGCTTGTCTTAGCTGGGGATTAGCCTTGGCAAGGATACTGCATGGTTGCCAACAACGGATGCAGCCCAATAGATTCTGCTGCCTATCTCTCAGCGGCTCCCTTTAAAAAATTATATCCTCTACGGGTACCCCTTGGTAGCATTGTATAAAAATATTTTCGTAAACTTTTCATCGGTTTTTGGTGTTATAGCCTCTGTACGGTCACTGAAGAAGCATTTATCCACTGAAGGACCGCTGTCAGTAGTTCGTAGGACCTTTTACGCTATTGAAGACCCTCTTAATCATCCGGAAAAAGACCCTCGCGGTAACCCAGCTCTTGGCCAAGGAGTGCGCGCCAAGTTTGCGGGAGAGTGGCTTTGCTCTGTTCGCGATTGATTGCACGGCTAACCCCAGGATCTACGCAAAAAAGTTCGCGACCGTACGAACGTGCATGCTCCTAACCACGTGCCGGGCCAGAAACCAATTACTGTGGGCCATGAATACAGCGTTTTAGTGCATCTGCCAA